>NZ_BAAHAZ010000002.1:0-120684 GCF_054777115.1 Nocardioides maradonensis
TGAACCTTTTCGCCGCAGCCATCACACACCTCCACAAGGACTCTCAAAGTTTCGAGCACTCCCACGAGATGTGGACCGAGAATCGGGGGGCAGGACAAGGGCATTCTCGTTTCACGCCACGCACGCCACGCCACACATCACCGGTGGATCAGGGCTCAAGGGGGTGGCCGCCGAATAACTTTCGTAACATATTCGAGAGCATCTCCAGCAAGCCATTCCTGTGGATCGATTCCTTGGAAGAGAATTCTCACCATCGACGATGCATGTTCACCGCATTCCTCTCGCAGAACACGTAACAATTCGACAGGCGAAGGTAGAATCTCATCGTCATCCTCGCGCGTCATTTCATCGTTAATGGACTTCAGTACTGGTCTCACGAGTTCGAATTTCCCTGTGCGCAATAGAGCAATCGCACGCCATGTCATTCCATAGAAAATGCGCCAGCGCAGTCCTTCAGCTGCAAAATACTGCCAATCTACATTGTCGAGTTCGTCAAGCGCCGCAAGGAAGTGTCGCCCAGCCATGAGAGCTTCGCATAGGTAGAACCGGGGCCAAGCATTGCGACCAACCGCAGAAGCCTCCGCGCACCACTCGAAAGCGTCGCTTAGATCCGCCGCCCCGCGGCCAGCAAGGACCGCTGAGATGCACGCCTCCAGTTCAACCCGGTCGGCGATCGTGCCCAGAACCGTCGTTTGAAGCATGCTCCTGGAGCGGATAAGTTCAGTAACGACGTCATCGCCGTCCCCCACGACTGCCGCATCGAATACCTGCCACGGAGAATCGTTCATCTCCGACCGCCCGGATGGTTGATGGAGCGCGCCTTTGCCTCCCACCTTACCGCCTTCTCCACAAGTAACCTCCGGATTCCGGGCAGAAGCCCACGCGTGCGAGCGATACGTCGCAGTTCGCTAGCGCCCCGTAGATATACCTGTCCATGGCGGCCACTTTCGTATCCGCTGTCGCCACGGTAACGCTGGTGAACTTCCTTGATGAGTTCGCGCGCATACTCCTTCTCAGAGATCCACGCCCTTTCATCCGACTGGGCCTGGTGAACCTGATCGACGAACTCTTCTGCTGCGATCTCATACTCTGCGCCAGCTGCAGTTTCTTCCGCTCCGGCGAGTTCTCGCAAGATCCACACGTCGCCAGCGGCATCCTCGCCACCACCCCCGCCACCGGCACCGCCGCCCGGCTCGCCGAACATGTCGCCGCTGAGGTCGAACGCGTTGATCGGGTCTTGTGGGTAGGCATAGGCAGTTGTGTTGCCGCCGTAAATGGGGTCGGTTGAGGTGAACGATCCAGTGGCGGGGTTGTAGAGGCGGGCGCCCATCTGGAGGAGGCCGTCGCTGGCGGTTGCGCGTTGGTTGGCACCTGTCCAGCCGTAGCCGAGGCCGCCTGTGGCGTCGCCTGTTGGGTTGGTGGCGGTGGCCCCGACGGTGGTGCCGTTGGTGGGGTTGCCATATTCGTCGGTGTTGGTCCAGTCGTCGAGCCCTGCTGCGTCACCAGTTGCAGGAAGGGTGATTTGGGAGATGGTGTCGCCGTGGGGGTTGTTGACGGCGAGCTGGCTGTTGCCGGTCGAGGTGAGGGTTGCTGCGAGGAGTCCGTCGGAGCCGGTGAGGTAGTCCTCGCTGGTGGTTGTGGATCCACTGGTGGTGGTCTCGAAGCCGGGACTGTCGCTGCCGTCGGTGTAGCCGTAGGTCAGCGTCGAAGAGCTGCTTCCCGTCGATGTTGCTTGCGTGCGGGGGCGCCCAGCGGCATCGAGGGTGCTGGTGAGGGTGGTGCCGTTCTGGGTCTGGGTGTGGACCTGGTCGGTGTCGTAGTAGGACAGGGCCAGATCACCCGGGGTCCCGCCTGCCTGTGCAGCTGGCGTGTCGGCCTGCGGGATAGTGGTGATGCGGCCGAGGTTGTCGTAGACGTAGCCGCTGTTGGTGGTCCGGTCGGCGGTGTCGTAGGCCCAGGTCTTGGTGACAGCTCCGGTGGGTGAGGAGCCGGTTTGGCAGGTGCCGTCGGCTGCGGACGGGATGCTGGTCTTCGAAGTGCGGTTGCCGTTGGCGTCGAAGGCGTACTGGCGGATGTTGCACGACGCTGGGGTGCCATCGGTCAAGTTCCCGTTGGCGTCGACGGTGCCCGCGCCGGGGGTGGCGGTCTGGTCGATGACCTGGGTGAGCCGGTCGGCCGGGTCATAGGTGTAGGACCGCGCGTAGCCAGTGGCGGCTTGTCCGGTGGTGTTCCCGGAGAGTGCGGCGCCGTCGGGGGTCCAGTCCTCGGTGACGCGTGAGGCTCCGTCGAAGGTTTGGGACCAGCCGATCCAGGGCTGGTTGGCGGTGACCTGTTGTGTGTTGGGGTCGGTGACGTCGCCGGTGTAGACGCGCCCGGTGAGCTGGCCGGCGGTGTCGTAGGTGTTGGCGAGTCGCACTCCTCCGCCGTAGTTCTCCTGGACCAGGTTCCCGATCGGGTCGAATGCCGCGGTGATGGTGGTCGAGGCGTTGTTGCCATTGGTCGCGGTCAGGCTCGTGACCAGGCCGCGGCGTTCAGTGTTTCCGTTCGCGTCGGTTCCGTCGTAGCTGTAGCTGGTGACGGTGCCATCGGCACCGGTGGTCGAGGCCACCTGATCGGCGCTGGTGTAGCTCGTGGTGGTCGTGCCGGCGCCGGTGGTGTAGCTCTTGACGCGAGCCCAGGTGTCGTAGCCGGTGGTGATGGTGCCGCCGTTCGCGCCACCAGCGGGGCTGGACGTGGTCGGCAGACCCGTGACGGGGTCGTAGCCGTAGGTGATGTCCGGGACCGATGTCGAGGATGCGAGACCGGTGACGTTGACGCTGGTCTGGGTCTTGCGGCCGGCGTTGTCGTAGCTGGTGGTCGTGGTCCGGGTCGTGGCCCCCGAGGTTTCGGTGACGACGGTGGGTTCTTGGAGGTCGTTGTAGGTGTAGCCGGTCGTGATCATGGCCGGCCCCGAGGCGGGGTTGGCCGAATAGGCGGTCTGGCACAGCAGGTCCTGCCAGGCGGGGTGGTTGTCGCAGGCGGTGACGCCGGATCCGGTGCCGCCGGTGTAGTAGGTGCTGATGCGCGTGCCGGCGTCGTTGCCGCCCGACGAACTCGACTTGGGCTGCTCGTTCTTCACGACCTGCCCGACAGTGTTGTACAGGGTCGTGGTGGTGATCGGGCTGGCGCCGGTGGTGCCGCCGGCCACGGTGTTGTCCATGACGATGCTGAAGGTCGACGCCAGCCCGAGGTGCCAGCCGAGATCAGCTGCGGCGCCGGGGACGGCGTTGTCGTAGCCGGTCTTGGTGATCCCCAGAGTCGTGACATCGGCCAGGGTGCTGGGATCAGCAGCGGCGGTCGTCGAGGTGGTGGGCAGGCCGTAGGCGATTCCGGTGGCGGGGTCGATGCCGCTGTTGGGGGCGCCTTGGTCGTAGTCGGTGTGGGTGTGGGGTCGCAACCAGGCCGAGGTGCCGTCGGGCAGGGTCACCCAGCGGGCGGTCGTGTACTGGTCGGTCACGACGCTGTCGGCGGGCAGCACCACGGTGCCACCGCTGGTCTGATCGGCGTTGTAGGTGGTGAGGGTGCCGGCATCGCCCGGGACGAGGGTGCCGTCCTGGACCGCGGCGATCTCGCTGCTGGAGAGTTCCCGGACCGGGGATCCGTGGGCGTCGTACTCCGTGTCGGTGAGCAGCCACCGCCCCGCACCGTAGACGCCAGCGTTGAGGGTGTAGCCGTCGTTGTCGGTGTACCAGGCCTGCGCGAACGGGCCATCCGAGCTCGTGAGATCGCCGGCGGTGGTCGTCGCCGGGAGGGGGTGGTCGGGTCCGAAGACCGCCGCGCCGTAGGTGGGTGCGGTCGGCTGGGTCCACGCCGCGACCGCGCTGGCCGAGAGGTTCGGGAGTCCTGCGTTGGTGGCACCGGTTCCGGAGGTGGGGATGTTGTAGACGATGGTGGCCTGGTCCGAGGTGCCGGCTGGCGAGTCGCCGGAGGGCCGCACCCTGGTGACCTGGGTCAGCTGCTGGGAGTTGTTGTAGGTGTAGTCGATCTCGGCCTGGCCGGGCGGGGTGACCGACGCGATCCGGTGGCTCGTCCCGTCGTAGCCATAGGTGGTGGTCAAGCTGGTGCGGGGGTCGGTCACCGTCACGAGGCGGCCGGTGGTGTCGTAGGCATACGAGGCGACAATGGTCGCGCTTTGGCCCGCGTCCTTGCCGACGATGGTGGAGATCGTCTTGACCTGGCCGGCGTAGTCACCGGGCGTGCCCGACGTGGCGGTGGTGGTCGAGGCGTAGCTGATCGCCAGTGCGCGGCATCCGGTCGGGAGGTTGCCGCTGGCGGGACAGGTCACCCCAGTGGCCGACGGCGCGAGGATGCGGGTGACGCGGTTCGAGGCGTCGTAGGAGTACGTCGTCGACGCAGCATTGCCGGGTTCCTGGACACCGGTGGGCTGGAACACGGCGTCGGTCGAGGAGGTGGGCGCGGCGGTGACCGTGAAGGTGGTCTGGGTGCCGTCGAGGTCGGTCAGGGTGAGGACCGTGGATGCACCGGTGCCGGTGATGGTGGCGGTGATGCCGGATTCCTGGGTGAGGCCGTCGACCGCGGTCCACGTGCCGGTCGTGAGGTTCGCGCCGGTTCGGCGGGCGGGGCCGCCGGGTGGGGCGAAGACCATGGGGTCGGTGCCGGGTTCGGCGACCACGAGAACGCCCTGGTCGCGGGTGGCGTCGATGACTTGGGCGTCGGCGTAGCCGGCGTCAGCACCCGTCAGCGAGGTCGTCCAGCCGGGACCGAAGACGGCCGAGGCGGGATCGGCGGCGGGACCGTCGAACGTGCCGGCGGTGCGGCTGATGGACAGGCTCGTGCTGCCGGCCGCGAGCTGGGCGTCGGTGGCGCTGGTAGCGAACTCTCCGGTCCACAAGGCGACCTGACCGCCAGTCACGTCGGTCGAGGGGAATCCGTTGCCGAAGGCATGCGGGACCCGCAGCACCTGGGTGGGGGCGTTCGACCAGGAGCACTGGACCGTGCTCGTGTCATAGGTGACGCAGACCTGGATGTCGAGCAGGTTCGGCACCCGCGGATCGAGGTCGGTGTTCGTCGCTTGGTCGTGGGTGGCGGTGGTGGTGTCGAACGTGGAGTTCACATACACGCCGGTGCTGTCTGAAGTCACCGGCAGCGTGGGGCCGGTGGTCCAGCCGGTGGTGGCATTCTGCCCGGATGATGCGAGGCGCCACTGAACGGTGGCAGTCGGGTTCTGACCCGCGGCGGCGGGCGGGCCCGCAGCGACGACCGGGACGGTGGTCGAGGTCCGAATCAACGGCGACGCAGCGGGCTGGGACAGCGCCAAGGTGCCGTACCCGAACCGGTCACCCCCGGCCGTCGACGGCGTCCCGGACGGCGAGAGGGCGGTCGCGGTCACGATGTGGGAGCCGGCGGCGTTCGAGACCGTGACGGTGGTCTTCGCGACCGCCGGGTCGGTGGACTGGGTGACGACGACGGTCTTGGCGACGGCGCCGTCGACGCTGTAGGAGATCTTGCCCGGCGCCGAAGTCCCAGAGCCGGTGGCGGTGATGGTGCACGTCAGGGCCGAGGACGGGGCAGTGGAGGTCCAGGTGCCGTTGGCGTAACTGGGGCAGGAAATCGACGGGGCCGCTGGGGTGGCGGAGGCGATGGTGATGGTCTGCCAGCCCGAGGATGCCTTGGAGTAGTCGGTGCCGTCGTAGGCGGTGGCCTTGACGTAGTAGGTGGTGTCCGACAACGCCGTGGCTGGGGAGCAGGACGCCTTGGTGCCGGAGGCGACGTAGGCGCTGGTGCAGGAGGCGACTACGGAGCCGGTCTTGGAGGTGTAGAAGTCGAACTTCCCGCGGACCGTGCCGCCGTCCGGGTCCGAGACCGTGGACGACACGGCGGGTGTGGAGTCGGAGGTGTAGTTGCCTGCGCTGCCGCCTGGGGGCGTGTAGGAGGTGACCGGGGAGACAGTCGGCGTGGTCGGGGTCGCCGGGTAGGCGTTCGAGGTGTAGACCAGCTTCGGCAGGACGCTCGAGCCTGCGGTCTCTTCCAGGGATCGGTAGTTGCGCCACGAGTTCGCATCGGTCTCGGTGGCGGCCTTGACCCGCAGACCGTAGTTGGAGCCGGTGTTGTCGGCCCAGTACTGCACGATCGAGGTCACATTCCAGACCGCCTGTCCGGCCGGGCAACTGGTCGAGTAGCCGTAGGCGGGGTTGAACGACGCGGTGCCGGTCGAGCTCGCGGTCGGTTGGTTGTTCCAGTTCAGGCTGTCAGCGCCCCACGAGGACGTGATCCGGTTGACGTTGATCTGCGAACCCGTGCACGAGTGCGCGTCCACGTTCTGCAGCTTCAACGTGGCCGAGGTGATGTCCTTGCCCGCGAGGGCCTCGGCGCCGGGGAAGCTGAAGTGCAGGAACGCACGCAGCACGTCGTTCCCGGCGTTGTCGCCCACGATCAGCGAGGTCGACGACGCGTAGGACGAGGTCGGGTTCGACTGCGACACGTAGGTGTCCGAGGTCGGGTTGACCGTGTACGTCGGATCGATCGTGACCGGGTAGACCGTCGACGGGTCGGTCAGGTAGCTGTTGTCGACCGCGACATCGACGGTCGCGTTCCCGCCAGCACTGCTGCCGAGGCTTGCGTTCACGGGTCGCGGTCGCGCGCCCTCCTTGGCGGGGGCGTTCTTCGCGTCAAACACGAGCGGCGTCCCCGCGGAGACCCACGTCGCGTCCCCGTCGCTGATGCTCACACCACCCGTCGGTGTCGTGGCGAGCTTCGCCCCGTGGGTCACGATCGGGGTCGTCATCGTGAACTTGCCCTGCGGGTCCTTGGCCGCCGCCGCAGGCACGCTGTGGAACACCACATCGTCGGTGAACCCAGTCGGTGTAGCGGTGACGACCAGGTCACCCCCGCCCGTGACGGCGTTCTTGTACGTCGCGGTCGAACCCGACACCGTCGGCGTAGGCAGCTTGCCTGTCCAGTGCCAGTCCAGCTCCTTGCCGGCCTTGCCGCCGGTCTTCAGCACGGCCAGGACAGCGTCGCCGCCATCAGAGAACGACACATCCGCAGCCGACGATGCCGGGACCAGGCGCCCGGCGCGCTCCACCAGAGTGGTGTCGATGTCACGCCAGGACCCATGCGTGTCTTGGACGAATCGCGGGTCCGTGGTGGTCTCGGTCGTCCACGTCCCATCCGGGTTCGCGAACGTCTGCGACGTCGGCGTGCGCAGCGACATGTCCTCGACCCGGGCCCCCGAGGCACGCGCCGCCACCTGGGCCGAGAGCCCGTCGGGTCGCGAGTCAGGCGCGACCACGTGCCGCGAGGCTGCGGCCGTAGCGGGCGCCGGCTCGACGGCCAGCACAGTCAGCGAAGAAACAAGGACAGCAAAGACCGCCGACGCGGCAACAGGACGACGCACGCCCGAGACTCCATCTACACAAGTCCGCTCGCTGACAACGAAGCGGTTCCCCCGTGGAATCATGCCGCCCGAGATGGCAGCCAGCATCAGCATCTGACTCCAAGACGACGCGGAAGGTATCCGCGACTAGTTGCACCAGTCAAGCGAAATCGTCAAATCAGTACGATCGGTTGTCGCGGCCGCGGCGCCAGTGGCTCGGAATGACTATGGCCGGCCAGCCCGGTAGGACCGGCTCAATCCATGGCGGGTCACACCATCAGTGGAAGATCAGCTCAAAGGGCGCGTCGCGCCTGGCGGCGTAGGGCCGTCTCGAGGTCTGCCAGGCCCTCGGCCAACGACATCGGTCGCGACTGCTCGGCGAGTTGGTCGAGCAGCTCGTCGCCTGCTTCCAGGTCGATCATCGGAGCGCGGTAGACCCGCCACTCTCCGCGAGCAACGACGAGCCGGCGGTAGGCCTCGGTGTCATCAGGCGCGCTCATCCAAGCATCGACCGCGTCAGCCACCCGCTTGGCGATCATCGCGGCCTCATCGTCCATGTCTCGGGAGTCTCCCCTGCGGTGCGCGGCTTGGGAAGAGCCCTCGCGCGGGGGCCGTTCCGCTGCTAGCCCGCGTCGGCTGATTCCGGCCTTGCTCCTCCGATGGGTGTGGTCTGATGACCTGCATGGCGGTCGACGATTCGCAGCTAGCCACGGTGTTGGTGCTGGGGGCCGCGGACCGCGACAAGCGGCGCGTGGGATCGAAGATCCGGCAACTGCGCATCGGCCTCGGGCTCACGCAGGCGCAGCTTGCCGGCGACGAAGTCACCGCGGCGCACGTCTCGCGAATCGAGTCCGGAGAGCAGGTGCCCAGCGCTCGCCTGCTCAGGCTCTTCGCCGAGCGTCTAGCGCTCGTCGGCTACTCGACCAACGAAGGCTTCCATGCGCTGAGAACATGGGTGGGTGGAGATCGAGACGATCCGCTCATTCCTGGCCGTCGCCGACGGCCTCACCGTGACCGAGGCGGCCGACCGCGCGCACCGCACCCAGCCGGCGATGTCCCGCGCCCTCGCCCGCTTCGAGCGCGAGGCCGGGACCGCGCTGTTCCAGCGGATCGGACGCGGCCTGGTCCTCACCCCCGCCGGGCACGAGATGGCGATCCACGCCCGCCGGACGCTCGACGCCTACGACCTCGGCCTGAGCTCCGTGCGCGACCTGGCGTCGGCCGACGGCGGGTTCGTGCCGCTGGCGTTCCTGCACACGCTCGGCACCTGGCTCGTGCCCGAGCTGGTGCGGACGTTCCGCGTCGAGCGCCCGCACGTGCGCTTCGACCTGCGCCAGCACGGCGACGCCGGCCTCGTCGAGGACCTGCTCTCCGGCGCCATCGACCTGGCCATCACCGGTGACCGGCCGCTGCACCCGCAGATCGAGAGCAGCGTGCTGCTCGACGAGCCGCTGCGCCTGGTCGTCCCCCCGAACCACCGTCTCGCGCGGCGCCGATCGGTCCGGCTCCGCGACGTCGCCGAGGAGACGTTCATCGTCCTCAAGCCGGGCTTCAGCCTGCGCACGGTGACCCAGGACCTGTGCCACGAGGCGGGCTTCGAGCCGCGCTTCGGGTTCGAGGGCGAGGAGGTCGAGACGCTCCGCGGTCTCGTGTACGCCGGCCTCGGGGTCGCGCTGCTGCCCGACCCGCACAGCGTCGGGGCGCCGGCCGCGCCGCACCTGCGGGTGACCGGGGTCAAGGCCGAGCGCGAGATCGGGCTGGCGTGGATCAAGGACCGGAGGCTGCCACCGGCGAGCGCGGACTTCCGCGCCCACGCGCTGCGCAACGCTCGCAAGGCGCTCCTCTGACTCATGCACACTGTGCATCGATAGGTGCAGCAACAGGCATTGGACGCATGGAAGATCGTCGCGCACGATGGGTGGCGCACGTCACTTCCCCACCTGGAGGGCTCCAGCCTGATGACCGACATCGATCCTGCCGAGACGCAGGAGTGGCGCGACGCGCTCGCCGCCGTCCTCGAGTTCGACGGCGAGCCGCGCACCAAGTACCTGCTCGACCAGCTCATCGACGAGGCGCAGCGGCTGGGTGCGCGGGTGCCCTTCCGCGCCACCACGCCGTACGTGAACACGGTTCCCGTCGACGAGGAGCCCACGCACCCGGGCGATCGCGAGATCGAGCACCGGATCCGCTCCGCGATCCGCTGGAACGCGCTGGCCATGGTGCTGCGCGCCAACAAGGACTCGACCGAGCTCGGCGGCCACCTCTCCAGCTTCCAGTCCGCAGCCACCCTCTACGACGTGGGCTTCCAGCACTTCTGGCACGCGCCGTCGGAGTCCCACGGCGGCGACCTGGTGTACGTCCAGGGCCACCTCTCCCCCGGCATCTACGCACGCGCGTTCCTCGAGGGCCGGCTGACCGAGGCGCAGCTGGACAGCTTCCGCCAGGAGACCGGAGGGAACGGGCTCTCGTCGTACCCCCACCCCTGGCTGATGCCGGACTTCTGGCAGTTCCCGACCGTCTCCATGGGCCTCGGCCCGCTGATGGCGATCTACCAGGCCCGGTTCCTCAAGTACCTGCACGCGCGCGGCCTCGCCGACACTGCCGGGCGCAAGGTGTGGGCGTTCCTGGGCGACGGCGAGACCGACGAGCCGGAGTCGCTGGGCGCGATCTCGATGGCCGCGCGCGAGAAGCTCGACAACCTCGTCTTCGTCATCAACTGCAACCTGCAGCGCCTCGACGGCCCGGTCCGTGGCAACGGCAAGATCATCCAGGAGCTCGAGGGAGTCTTCCGCGGCGCCGGCTGGAACGTCATCAAGCTGATCTGGGGCTCGGGCTGGGACCAGCTGCTCAAGCAGGACTCCACCGGTGCGCTGAAGCGCCGGATGATGGAGTGCGTCGACGGCGAGTACCAGACGTTCAAGTCCAAGGACGGCGGCTACGTCCGCGAGCATTTCTTCGGCGTCTCGCCGGAGCTGCGCGCGATGGTCGCCGACTGGTCCGACGACGAGATCTGGCGGCTGACCCGCGGCGGGCACGACCCGCAGAAGGTGTACGCCGCCTATGCGGCCGCGAACGCCCACACGGGCTCCCCGACCGTGGTGCTCGCCAAGACCGTCAAGGGCTACGGCCTCGGTGCCGCCGGCGAGGCGCAGAACATCGCCCACCAGTCGAAGAAGGTCGCCGAGCCCGCGCTGCGCGCCTTCCGCGACCGGTTCTCGATCCCGGTCGCCGACGAGAACCTGATGGACCACCCCTACGTCTCGTTCGCGGAGGGTACGCCGGAGCACGCCTACCTGCACGCGCGTCGCCAGGAGCTCGGCGGCTACCTGCCGGCCCGCCGCCGCACCTCGACCGCCCTGGAGATCCCGGCCGTCGAGGACTTCGCCGGACCGCAGCTCGCCGGCACGAACGGCCGCGAGGTCTCCACGACGATGGCATTCGTCCAGATCCTCACCAAGCTGCTGCGCGACAAGCAGATCGGCAAGCGGATCGTCCCGATCGTCCCCGACGAGGCGCGCACCTTCGGCATGGAGGGCCTGTTCCGCCAGGTCGGCATCTACTCCCAGTCCGGGCAGCTCTACACGCCCGAGGACGCCGAGCAGCTGATGTTCTACAAGGAGGACGCCTCCGGGCAGATCCTGCAGGAGGGCATCAACGAGGCCGGCGCGATGTCGTCGTGGATCGCCGCGGCCACGTCGTACTCCTCCAGCGACACCCCGATGATCCCGTTCTACATCTACTACTCGATGTTCGGGTTCCAGCGGATCGGCGACCTCGCCTGGGCCGCCGGCGACATGCGGGCGCGCGGCTTCCTGCTCGGTGGGACGGCCGGCCGCACCACGCTCAACGGCGAGGGGCTGCAGCACGAGGACGGGCACAGCCACCTGCAGGCGGCGATGATCCCCAACTGCGTCGCCTACGACCCGACGTACGCCTACGAGGTCGCGGTGATCGTCGCCGACGGTATGCGCCGGATGTACGTCGAGCAGGAGGACGTCTTCTTCTACCTGACCCTCATGAACGAGAACTACGACCACCCGGCCCTGCCGGAGGGTGCGGCCGAGGGGATCCTCAAGGGGCTGTACCTGCTGCGGCCCGCGGGCGGGCGGGCCAAGGCGAAGGTGCAGCTGCTCGGCTCGGGCACCATCCTGCGTGAGGTGCTCGCCGCGGCCGACCTGCTGCGCGACGACTGGAAGATCACCGCCGACGTGTGGTCCGCGCCCAGCTTCACCGAGCTGCGTCGCGACGGTCTCGCGGTCGAGCGGTGGAACACCCTGCACCCGACCGAGGAGCCGCGCACGTCGTACGTCGAGCAGTGCCTGGCCGGCCGGCGCGGCCCCGTGATCGCGGCGACCGACTACATGAAGTCGTACGCCGACCAGATCCGCGCCTTCGTGCCCGGCTCCTACACGGCGCTCGGCACCGACGGCTTCGGCCGCTCGGACTACCGGCGCAACCTGCGCAGCCACTTCGAGGTCGACCGGTACTTCATCGCCGTGACCGCGCTGCGCCGCCTGGCCGAAGACCCTTCCGTCACCGCCGTCAGTGCCGACGTCGTCGCCCAGGCCATCGAGAAGTACGGCATCGACCCCGACCGGGCTGACCCGGCCCACGCGTGAGGACAACCCCCATGGAGATTCGCGTTCCCGACATCGGCGACTACGCCGACGTACCCGTCATCGAGGTCCACGTCGCCCCCGGCGACACCATCCGCGCCGAGGACCCGCTCATCACCATCGAGACCGACAAGGCGACCATGGATGTTCCGGCCCCCGCCGGCGGCACCATCGTCTCGGTCGCCCTGTCGGTCGGCGACACCGTCAGCCAGGGCACCGTCGTCGCGGTCGCGGAGTCGGTCGAGACGGCTGAGGTGATCGAGAAGACTGACGTGGTCGAGCCTGTCGAGACCCCGACGGCGGTCGAGCCTGTCGAGACCACGACGGCGGTCGAGACCCCCGAGCCCGCCCCCATCGCCGAGGCCTCCCTCAGCGGCGCCCTGCGGGCCACTCCCCTGGTCCGTCGCCTGGCGCGCGACCTCGAGGTCGACCTGGCCAAGGTCGCCGGCACCGGCGGCAAGGGCCGGGTCACCAAGCAGGACCTGCTGACCCACTACGAGAAGGCCGTCGCGCCCGCGGGTGCCGCGTCCGGCGCGGGCATCCCGGCTGTGCCCGAGGTCGACTTCTCGAAGTTCGGCCCGACCCGCACCGTCCCGCTGTCGCGGATCAAGAAGGTGTCCGGCCCGCACCTGCACCGCTCGTGGCTGAACGTCCCGCACGTGACCCACGCGGACGAGGCCGACATCACCGACCTCGACGTGTACCGGCGCGAGCTCGACGAGGCCGCGAAGGCCGAGGGCTACCGGGTCACCCTGCTCAGCTTCCTGCTCAAGGCCGCGGCCGCGAGCCTGCGGAAGTTCCCCGAGGTCAACAGCTCGCTGGCCGGCGACAACCTGGTGCTCAAGGACTACGTGCACATCGGCGTCGCGGTCGACACCCCGGACGGCCTGGTCGTGCCCGTCGTACGCGACGTCGACCGGAAGGGCATCGCGGAGATCAGCCGCGAGCTCGGTGAGCTCTCCGCGAAGGCCCGGGACGGGAAGCTGACCGCCACCGACATGCAGGGCGCCACGTTCACGATCAGCAGCCTCGGTGGCATCGGCGGCACCCACTTCACCCCGATCGTCAACGCCCCCGAGGTCGCGATCCTGGGCGTCGTCCGCTCGAAGATGGCGCCGGTCTGGAACGGCGAGGAGTTCGTGCCGCGGCTGATGCTGCCGCTGTGCCTGTCCTACGACCACCGGGTCATCGACGGTGCGCTGGCCGCTCGCTTCACCGCGCAGCTCGGAGGCACTCTCCAGGACGTGCGCCGCATCCTTCTCTGACTCTCCACTGGGGTTGGTGGGGCTGGTCGGCGGCGGCCGCCACGATTCCCGCTTCGAAGCCGCAGGATGACCCCCGGGCCCCCACCCCGACCACCCCGACCACCGGCCTCCCGGCGAGAATGCAGGAGTGCGCCGCACCTCTCGGGACCCCCTGACCACCTTCGTCTACCTCGGGCCACCCCTCCTCCTGCTCGCGATCGTCCTGGGCTTCGCCGCCCATCAGTCGGGGTCGGTGATGACCGCGCGAACGACCGCCGTCGTCACCCGCCTCGACGGCTCGCACATGGAGATGCGGTACCGCGACGCACAGGGGCATGCCCACATCGGCACCGACGAGTGCTCCAACGGCCACCACGCGCACGACTGCGCCGAGGACTACTCGCTCGGCCAGCGTCGGCCGATCCGGTACGACCCTCACGACCCGAGCCGGTGGCAGTACGCCTATGTCTCGTCCCGGACCTGGTGGTGCGCAGCGGCGGTGCTGGGAGCTCTCGGCGGCGCGATGCTGCTCGTCGGGTTGACGGGAGGCGCCCGGCGCCGGCGGCCGCGCTCGGACGCCTGGCTGGCGCGTCACCCGCGCGGTGCGGCCGTGCTGCCCCTGCTTCCGCTCCCGCCCGCCGTCACCGCGGATGCCCTGGCGGCGGTCATGACGGCGTACTCGGCCGGATCCACCGAGCAGGCCGCACGCCTGGACGTCCCGGGGATGCGCGACTGGCGGTTCGCCGTACGACCGCCCGAGGGCCACACCGACTGGGGCACCCGACGCAACCCCTGGGTGGTCCGAGGTGTGTACGACGACAGCAGCTCGAACTACAGCGGCGTCTTCAACGGCTTCTACTGGCTGACCGAGGACCGGCGTGGCCTCGCCGGCTACGCGCGCGGTGACCGCGAGTCGGTGCCGTTGACGTACGGCCTGGCGGCCTTCGCGACCCTTGGTCCGGTGGCACTCGCCATCGCCGCACACGACGCCCGGCTGCTCGGCTTCCTGGCGTTCGCCGCGCTCTTCGGTTGGGTCGCCTGGATCACGCCGCGGGCTGTGCACCTGCAGGAACAGGCCTGTGCCCAGGGCACCGTGCGCGCCTTGCTGACCACTGCGGGCGCACACGACGCCTCCCAGCTCCGGATCTGGGACGAGGCCGATGCGTACGAGCGCTCCCACGGCTTCTCCCTGCTGCGACGCAGCAAGCGTCGTCCGCCCAAGCCTCCGGTCGACCGCTCGCACTCGTGGCGGCGCCGGCCGTGGCCGTGGGTCGTCGTACGGACCGGGCTGGGCCTGCCGTTCGTGTACGCCGCCGCACACTGGTTCGTCGACCCGCACCACCACCTGCTCGCGTTGCCGGTCTCCCTCGCCGTCGTCGTGATGACGCTGGGCCTTCCCGTCGCGCGAGCCGTCGCTCGGACCCGTGACGTGGGCAGATGATCAGGCGTTGTTGAACCAGGTGGTCTTCAGCCCGGTGTAGCTGAGCAGCGCGTGCAGCGACAGGTCCCGCCCGAACCCGGACTGGCGGAACCCGCCGAAGGGCGTGCCGACGTCGAGGGCGTCGACCGTGTTCACCGAGACCGTGCCGGCCCGCAGCGCGGCGGCGGCCCGGTGGGCCTGGCGCAGGTCGTCGGTCCAGACCGAGGCGGCGAGGCCGTAGATCGAGTCGTTCGCGATCGCGATCGCCTCGTCCTCGGAGCCGGCCTCGATGACGGCGAGGACCGGACCGAAGACCTCCTCGCGGGCCAGGGTGCTCGTCGGCGCGATGCCGTCGACGACCGTCGGCAGCACGAACGCGTCCGTGGGCGCGTCCTCGACGACACCGCCGCCAGCGACAAGCCGACCCTCGGCAGCGCCGATCTCGATGTACCGGCGCACCCGTGCGGCGTGCCCGTCGCTGACGAGCGGTCCCATCGTGGTGGCCGGGTCCAGCGGGTCGCCCGGCACGAGCCCCGCGACCCGCGCGACGACCTTCTCCAGCAGGGCGTCCTTGACCGACCGCTCCACGACGAGCCGGGAGTTGGCCGAGCAGACCTGGCCCTGGTTGGTGAAGATGCCCGCGATGACACCGTCGGCGACGGCGTCGAGGTCCCGAGCGCCGACGAGCACCACGTTCGCGCTCTTGCCGCCGCACTCGAGCCAGACCGGCTTGAGGTTGGACTGCCCGCTGTACTGCAGGAACTGCTTGCCGACCTCGGTCGACCCGGTGAACGCGACGGCGTCGACGTCCGGGTGCAGGCCGAGGGCGCGACCGGCGACGTGCCCCAGACCGGGCACGACGTTGAGTACGCCGGCGGGCAGACCCGCCTCCGCGGCGAGCTCGGCCAGCCGGAGCACCGACAGCGGCGACTCCTCCGACGGCTTGAGCACCACCGAGTTGCCGGCCGCCAGTGCGGGGGCGAGCTTCCACATCGCGGTCTCGAGCGGGTAGTTCCACGGCACGACGGCGGCGATGACACCGAGCGGCTCGCGGGTGACCAAGGCCAGCTGCCCGGGCGCGGTCGGCGCGATCTCGCCGTACAGCTTGTCGATGGCCTCGGCGTACCACTGCAGGATCCAGGCGGTGCCGGGCGCGTCGACGGTCGACGTGGTGGCGATCAGCTTGCCGCCGTCGAGGGAGTCGAGCAGTGCGAGCTCGTCGGTGTTCTCGCGGATCAGCTCGGCGAGGCGGAGCAGGACGGCCTTGCGGCCGGCCGGCGGCATCAGCCGCCAGCTCCCGGCCTCGAACGCCCGTCGGGCCGCGGCCACCGCGCGGTCGACGTCCTCGACGCCACCTTCCGCGACCTCCGCCAGGACCGCACCCGTCGCCGGGTTGACGGTGGGGGTGCGGGCGCCGGAGGCGGCGGGGACGAACGCACCGTCGATCCAGAGCTCGTCGCGCGGCTTGACGTCGGCGGCGAGCGAGCGCCACTCCTCGGCGGTACGGGTCATCGGGACACCTCGGTCAGCGGGATCAGCGGCAGGGGCGCGAGGGCGGTGACCTCGCGGCGGAAGGGGACCTCGTCGTTCGGCGGGAGCACCGCGTCGAACTCCTCGGCGGCGCGACGACCGGACCAGACCGCGGCGGCGATCGTGCCGGGCGCCCACGAGTCGCCGATCCCGCGCACCGACGCGAGCGCGCCGGTGCGGCGACGCTCCTCGAGCTCGAGGTAGAGCTCCTCGCGCGGCAGGCGTGCGGTCACCATGACCACGGCGTCGCACTCGAGCTCGCGCGGGGTGCGGGTGTAGACGTCGGCGACGGTGACGCCGCCGCGGCCGACGGAGGCGACGAAGTGGTCGGTGATCCGGTGGATGCCCTTCTCCATGAGGCGTCGCTGGATCTTGATGACCTCGAAGGTGTTGACGGTCCACTGCGAGACCTGCGCGGCCGGGGTCACGATCGACACCTCGTAGCCCTTCTCGCGCAGCAGCTCGGCGACCGCGCCACCCATGTAGTAGTGGTCGTCGTCGAAGACCACGACGTGCTTGCCCTCGGGCAGCCGGCCCTCGAAAAGGTCGCTCGGGCTGAGCACCTGGGCGCCCTCGGCGATCGGCAGGCCGTGCGTGTGCCAGCGGCCCACGCCGTCGCGGCGCCAGTCGGCACCGGTCGCGACCAGCACGTGCTCGAACTCGAACTCGACGACGTCGTCGGCCGTCATCGGGCTCTCCCGGAAGATCTCGACGTTCGGCAGCTCCTTCAGGGCCGCCTCGCGGTAGTCGCGCACCCGCCCCCACGCGCCGAGCGCCGGCAGCTGCGACTCGGCAGCGACCCGCCCGCCGAGCTCGCGGGTGGCCTCCACGAGCGCCACGTCGTACCCCCGTACGCCGAGGGCGCGGGCCGCCTCGAGGCCGGCCGGCCCCGCACCGACGACGAGGACGCGCTTGTCGGACTCCTTCGGCCGGATGATCTCGGGGTGCCAGCCACGGCGCCACTCCTCACCCATGCTCGGGTTCTGGGTGCAGCGGATCGGGGACATGGTCTGGTCACCGGTCACGCAGATGTTGCAGCCGATGCACTCGCGGATGACCTCGAGCCGGCCCTCACGGATCTTGTTCGGGAGGAACGGGTCGGCGATGGACGGCCGTGCGGCGCCGATCAGGTCGAGGATGCCGGCCTTCACCTGGCGCACCATCGCGTCCGGCGAGGTGAACCGGCCAACGCCGACGACGGGCTTCGAGGTCAGCTTCTTGAGCCCGACGACGAACTCCTCCTGGCGTCCCTCGGGTGCGAAGCGCGACGTCATCGAGTCGCCCTCCCAGCTGCCCATCGCGAAGTCCCAGAGGTCCGGGAGCTCGCCGAGCTCACGGAGGACACCCTCGATGTCCTCGCGGGTGATGCCGCCCTCGACCTCCTCCTCGACGGTGATCCGGCACGCCACGGCGGCGCGGCCGGCGACCTCCTCGATGGTGTCCTCGAGCAGCTCCTTGAGCAGCCGCATGCGGTTCTCCAGCGAACCGCCGTACTCGTCGGTGCGGGTGTTGTAGCGGCGCGACAGGAAGTGGTGCGGAGCGCCGTACCCGTGCGCGCCGTAGACGTAGATGACGTCGTAGCCGATCTCGAGCGAGCGGCGTACGGCGTTGCGGTGCCAGCGCCGCAGGTCCTCGATGTCCTGCTTGCTCATGGCCCGGGCCTGGACCGGCGCGATCGTGTCGGGCGCGACCGGCAGGTGCGACGGGCCGAGGGGCACCTCGCGGCTGAGCTGGTTCGGGGCGTTCATGCCGTTGTGCGCGAGCTCGATGCCCGCGAGGCCGCCGCCCTCGTGGATGGCGTCGCAGATCCGCTGGAGCGCGGGGAGGTCCTGGTCGTCCCAGATCCGCAGCTCGATGAACGGCGCGATGTCCGAGGTCGCGTGGATCTCGACCTGCTCGGTGCAGACGACGCCCCAGCCGCCCTCGGCCTTGATCTTGCGCATCTGCGCCTGGGCGCTCGGGTCGCGGTAGCCCATGCCGTTGCAATGGGGGACCTGGTAGAAGCGGTTCTTCGTCGTCACGGGGCCGATCTGCACCGGCTCGAACAGGATGTCGTACGGGCTCGCGCCCTGCTGCTCGGTCATGCGGAAACAGTAAGGACGCCGCCAGTTACCTGTACAGACGAACTAATTGGCGCCAAACATCGACTCAATCGATCCACGCTTCGCGAGGCCGATGACCAGCTCCTCGACGGCCGACATCCGGCGGGTGGGCCGGATGCCCGCCGCCTTGATGAGCATGATGTCGAGCGGCGCCACGTCGTGCGCGATCTCGACCCCGACGGTGGCCTTGAGGTCAGGCCGGCCGTCGTCGCGGGGACGCGTGTTCAGGACGGTGTAGGCGAGACCGCGGGCCACGATCGCGCGGCAGGTCTCGGCGCTCGTCGAGCGGAAGCGCACGGTCGGGGTGAGCCCCGCGGAGGCGAAGATGCCGGCGAAGTAGTCGCGGCTGTAGGGCAGGTCGAGCAGCGCCAACGGCTCGTCGGCCAGCTCCTCGAGCCGGACCCGCTTGCGCCGCGCGAGCCGGTGCTCGCGCGGCAGCAGGATGTAGGGGCGCAGGCTGTAGAGCGTCGTCGTCTCCAGCCGCGGGTCACCGGTGAGGTCGTAGCCGATGCCGAGCTCGAACCGGCCGCTCACCACACCCTCGACCAGCGCCTCGAGGTCGACCTCGCTGGTGCTGACCTCGAGCTCGGGCAGCCTGGTCGCGGCCTGGGCGAGCAGCTCCGGGATGACGTACGGCGCCAGCACGCCGAAGCACGCGAGGTGCAGGGTCCCGGTCACCTCCGTGCCGAGACCCCGCGCCTCGTCGGCCAGCTCGGCCGCGTGGTTGAGCAGCTGCCGGCTGGCGGCGTACATCTGCTCGCCCGCGGGCGTCAGCGTCACGCCGCGCGCGTGGTGACGCAGGAACAGCTGGACGTCCAGGGCCCGCTCCAGCTCCACCAGCGCGGTCGAGAGCGCCGACTGCGACAGGTGGATCTCCTGCGCCGCCGCCGTCACGCTGCCGGCCTCCGCGACCGCGATGAAGTACTCCAGCTGGCGGAGGGTGAACTGGGCCACGGGGGCGAGTCTAGAGAGGCTGCAGACGCTAGGCGCGCGCCGCCGTGACGCGCCGCCACCCGTAGCCCAGCACCGCGATGCCGATCACGACGCCCAGGGTGGCGAGGGTGAAGACCTCGAAGGTGGTGCGGGAGACGCCCCAGGTGTCGAAGAAGTCGTACTCGACGCCGAACAACTTCTCCAGCACGCCCGGGAACACCGCGACGAACGAGCCGAAGGCGATCCAGCACATCACGAGGGCCAGGCTGACGTTGAGCCCCAGCCGGCCGCCCGGCACCCGGAACGGGCGCACGACGTCGGGCTGGGTGCGCCGCAGCGCCCACACCGACGGCAGGATGATCAGGTAGCTGAGCAGCAGCGTGGTGATCGCGATGGTGAGCACGACGCCGAAGATCGCGGCGACGCTGCCGGAGACGAGCGTGGTGGCGAGGATGCAGAAGGTCGTGGCGACCACGCCGGACAGCAGGTTCACCCGCACCGGGGTCTCGAGCTGGGGGTGGAAGACGCCGAAGAACTTGGGGAACGAGCCGTCGACGCCGGCGATCGCCTGCACCCGGTCCGAGCCGATCATCCAGGCGGCGCCCTGGTGCAGCAGGGTGAAGATGAAGAGGAACGCGACGATCTTGAGCATGGTGTCGTGCGCTCCGCCGTACACGCTGAAGACGGTGGAGATCGCGTCCATGAAGCCGCCCACACCGGTGATCTGCTTGACCGGCACGACCATGATCAGCGCCAGGATCGGCACCAGGTAGGACAGCGTGGCGATGGTGCCCGAGACCGCGACCGAGACCGGGACGTCCTTCTGCGGGTCGCGCATCTCCTCGGCCGCACCGTTCTCGGCCTCGTAGCCGGACACCGCGAACAGCAGCACGGGCGTGACGGCGAGGAAGCCGGTCAGCGTCGGCGAGAAGTCGCCGACGCCATAGCCGTGCAGGCCGTGCTGGACGCCGTAGATGACGACGCTGAGCAGGAAGAACGCGACCAGGCCGAGCTTGACGACGGTGCCGAAGTTGAGGAAGTGCTTGCCGAGCCGGATGCTCACGACGGCGGCGAGGATGCCGAGCCAGATGAAGGTCAGCTTGAACGCGTAGTCGCCGAACGAGCCGGACTCCAGGTGGCCGATGTAGGAGTCCCAGGTCGCCGTCGCGAGGAACACCAGCGAGCCGCCCAGCCACACCGGGTTGGTGATCCACCACAGCATCGTGGAGACGGCCGCGGCGAGCCGGCCGAAGGCGAGCTTCACCCAGACGTACGGGCCGCCCTCCTGCGGGAACGAGCTGCCCAGCTCCGCGGTGATGAACGCGTAGGGCACCAGGAAGGTGACCGCCACGATCGCTCCCCACGTGAAGGACTCGCCGCCGCCGGCCGCCGCGATCTGGGCGATGCTGTCGAGCGCGAAGGTCGCACCGACGGTGAAGAAGATGATGTCGAGGCGGCCGAGGCTGCGGGTGAGCTTGACGTCCCCCTCGCCCGCGGGCGAGGACGCGCTGCGTTCGCGCGGTTCGGTGGTGGTCATGGTCAGGCCTCTCAGGTGGGTGGTTGCAGGTTCGCCAGCGCTTCGGGGCTGAGCAGGAGGTCGAGCAGGGCGTCGTCGAGGGCACCGGTCGCCAGGGCGAGGGTGCGTACGTCGCCGGCCCCGCCGAGCACCGCCTTGGCGATCTCCGCCGAGCGGACGTAGCCGAGGTGCGGGGTCAGCGCGGTCACGAGCCCGACGTTGCGCGCGACCGTCTCGGACAGCCGCTCCTCGTCGACGCGGATGCCGGTCACGCAGTGCTCGGCCAGCGAGCCGAACGCGGCGACCAGCCAGCTGCAGCCCTGCAGCAGACCGTGGCAGATGATCGGCTCGAAGGCGTTGAGCTGCAGCTGCCCGCCCTCGGCCGCCATCGTCACGGTGACGTCGGTGCCGACGACCCAGAACGCGACCTGGTTGACCATCTCCGGGATGACCGGGTTGACCTTGCCGGGCATGATGCTCGACCCGGCCTGGCGCGGCGGGAGCCGCAGCTCGCCCAGCCCCGCCTGCGGTCCCGACGACAGCAACCGCAGGTCGTTGCAGATCTTGGAGACCTTCACCGCGATCCGCTTGAGCACGCTGGAGACCTGCACGAAGACGCCGGTGTCGCTGGTCGCCTCGATCAGGTCGCCCGCGCTCGTGACCGGTACGCCGGTGATCTCGGCCAGGTGCGCGAGCGCCCGTGCCCGGTAGCCGGGGTGGGCCGTGATCCCGGTGCCGATGGCCGTGGCGCCGAGGTTGACCTCGCGCAGCAGGCCGCGTGCGTCCTCGAGCCGGGCGAGCTCCTCGCGCAGGGTGACCGCGAACGCGCCCAGCTCCTGGCCGACCGTCATCGGGACCGCGTCCTGCAGCTGGGTGCGGCCGATCTTGGGGACGGTCCGGAACTCGGTGGCCTTGACCGCGAACGCCTCGGCCAGCTGCTCGACGGCGTCGGTGACCCGGTGCAGCGCAGCGACCAGCGCGAGCCGCACCGCCGTCGGGTAGACGTCATTGGTGGACTGGCAGCGGTTGACGTGGTCGAGCGGGTCGACCTCGGTGTAGGTGCCCCGGGGGTGACCGAGCAGCTCCAGCGCCCGGTTCGCGATGACCTCGTTGGCGTTCATGTTCGTCGAGGTGCCGGCGCCGCCCTGGACGACGTCGACGACGAGCTGGTCGTCGAGCCGACCGTCGCGCAGCTCCTGGGCGGCCGCGGCGATCGCGCCGAACCGCCGGTCGTCGAGGATGCCGAGGTCGTGGTTGGCCCGCGCGGCTGCGAGCTTCACCGACCCGAGCGCGGCGACCAGGTCGCGGTGCGTGCCGACGGGGGTACCGGAGATCGGGAAATTCGCGAGCGCACGTGCGGTGTGCACGCCCCAGTACGCGTCGGCCGGTACGACGTGCTCGCCGAGCGAGTCGCGCTCGGTGCGGGTGGCTGTGGTCATCGCGGCTCCCCGACGACGTCGAGCGCGGTCCAGGCCAGCGCGGTGGCCGCGTCCAGGATCGCCCGCTCAGCGTCGCCGCCGACGCAGTGCGCGGCGAACTCCGGCTGGTGGTTGAGCGCCGTCCCCGAGCCGATGCCGATGTAGGGATGGATCGCGTCGACGACCTGGGAGACGTTGCCCATGTCGGTCGAGGCCCGGTTCATCCGGCGGGCCGGGGTGCCGGGGTCGAAGACCCGGCCGAGCTCGGTGGCATTGCGCCGGTACGCCGCCAGCGCGGGCGCGTAGGTCCGGAACTCGGCGTACGGCTTGCTCTCGGGCTCGACGGCGAGGCTCGCACCGGTGGCGAGCGCGCCCGCCTCGAAGCAGCGCCAGACCTTCTCCTCGGTCTCCGCGAGCTGCGCGAGGCTCTCGGCACGGACGTACCAGCGGCCCTCGGTGCGGGCCGGGATCGCGTTGGGCGCCTCGCCGCCGTTGGTCATCACGCCGTGGACGCGGACGCTCGACGGCAGCTGCTGGCGGAGCAGCCCGATGGCGACCTGGGCGATGGTGAAGGCGTCTGCGGCGTTCACCCCCTGCTCCGGGTACGCCGCGGCGTGGGCCGCCTTGCCGCGGTAGGTGACGTGGGAGTGGGACACGGCGAACGGCTCCGCCTCGGCCACGTCGACGGGCGCCGGGTGGGCCATCATCGCGAGGTCGAGACCGGCGAACGCGCCGCGCTCGAGCAGCTCGATCTTGCCTCCGCCGCCCTCCTCGGCAGGGGTGCCGTAGACCTCGATGGTCAGCCCGGCCGCGTCGGCCAGCGGCGCGAGCGCGCGGGCGGCCCCGACGGTGATCGCGGAGATCAGGTTGTGCCCGCAGGCGTGGCCCAGGCCCGGCAGGGCGTCGTACTCCGCGCAGAGGCCGAGCCGGAACGGCCCGCTGCCGATCGTGGCGTGGAAGGCAGTCTCGAGCCCGAGGTACGCCGGGGTCACGGTGAACCCCGCCTCGTCCAGCGACTCGGCCACCCAGCGGGCGGAGTGGTGCTCCTCCCAGGCGGTCTCGGGGTGGGCGTGCAGCTGCTCGGACAGCCGGATCAGCCGCTCGCTGTCGGACTGCACCGTGGCGGCTGCCTGCTCCTTCATCACTCGTCCCCGGGGACGCCGTACGACGGGGCCAGCCGCGGGTCGAGGCCGCGGGTCACGTAGTCGTCGCGCTGCGGGAGCCAGAGCTCCACGAGGTCCCGCAGATCGGCCAGAGGCGTCTCGCTCCAGTCGACCCGCAGGTCGGTCTCGCGCCAGGCGACCTCGCGCACCACGGACAGGCCGGCCGAGTGGACCGGACCCGCCTCGCCGCCGGCGGCCAGGCCGGCCTCCAGGGCGGCGAGCAGGCGCAGCTCGAGGTCGCCGTCGGCCGCCTCGAAGGCCTTCGCGACCGCGTCGACCACCGAAGGATCGGCCAGCATGTTGCCGGCGGCCACCACGCCCTGGCCGACGTGCTGGTGGTGCACGCCGAGGGTGTGCTCGCCGGAGAAGGCCGCGCCGTTGCCGGCCGCGTCCAGCACCGTGAGCTGGCGGTAGTCGATCAGCTCTCGCCCGCTCGTCACCCGGGCCAGCGCCGTGGCCGCGTCGTCACCCGACGCGAGCGCGTCGAGCAGCGCCGTACCGAGACGGGGGTCGGTGATGTTCTGCGAGGAGGCTCCCCCGACACCGGCGCGCAGGTGGATGCAGCGCGCGGCGACGGCCGGGCTGGAGGACGTGACCGCCATCCCGAAGGCACCGGCTCCGTCGGTCGCGAGGATCGAGAAGGTCACCGATCGCCCTCCGGGATCACGGCGATCGCGTCGACCTCGACCAGCCACTCGGGCCGGGCGAGGGCGGACACGACGAGCCCGGTGGAGATCGGGTGCACGCCCTTCGTCCAACGACCGATGGTGCGGTAGACCACCTCGCGGTAGCGCGGGTCGACGATGTAGATGGTCAGCTTGACCAGGTGCTCCATCCGCGCGCCGGACTCCTCCAGCAGCATCTTGATGTTGGCCATCGCCTGCTCGGTCTGGGCCTCGACGTCGCCGATGCCGACGGACTCGCTGGTGTCCAGGTCCTGGCCGATCTGGCCGCGGACGTAGACGGTGTTGCCGGCGACGACGGCCTGGCAGAGGTCGTTGTCGAGGTTCTGCTCGGGGTAGGTGACGCTGGTGTTGAACGGGCGGATCCGGGTGTGGCCGCCGGCGATGATGCTGTTCGTCATGGTTCCTCAGATCTGCGGGGTGCGGGCGGAGGCGCGGGCGGCGGTACGGGCAGCTTCGTCGTAGGCCTGGTAGCTGCGCTGGGTGTTGATGTGGCCGGCGATGTGCTTGGCGTCGTGCCACACGCCCCAGATGAACGAGGAGCCGCGGCGCGACAGCCAGGGCAGGCCCAGGAAGTAGATGCCCGGCTCGTTCGAGACGCCGCGGCGGTGGATCGGACGGCCGCGCTCGTCGAAGGTGTCGACCTCGAGCCAGCCGTAGTCGGCCCGGTAGCCGGTCGCCCACAGGATCGTGGTGATCCCGGCCGCGGCCAGGTCGACCTCGAGGGTCGGGTCGGTGAGGCAGGCGGGGTCCGGACCGATGACCCGGGCCTCGAGCTCCTCGGGCAGGTCGAGGCCGTTGCGCTCCACGTAGGCGTCGGCCGCGTCCAGCAACGCCAGGTAGCTGGCGTCGCCGTTGGCGACGTTCTCCACCAGGTCCGGGGAGAAGGTCACCACCCCGTCGGCGTACGACGCGGTCAGGCCGACCAGGTTGATGCCCGTCTCCGCGAGCCGGCGGAAGTCGACGGTGTGGCCGCCGCGTGCTCCGCTCACCGCGATGGTGACGTGCTCGGCGCCGGCCGGCGGCGTCTCGAGGTCCCACAGGCCGAGCACGCCCAGCCACCAGCAGAAGTCGCGGCCGCGGTAGGACCGCGGAGGCCGGTCGTGCGGGCCGACGGAGAGGTAGACCTCGCGTCCCGAGCGCCGCAGCTCGTCGGCGATCTGCACGCCGGACGACCCGGCGCCGACGACGAGGACCGCGCCCTCGGGGAGCTGCTCCGGGTTGTGGTAGCTGCTGGAGTGCAGCTGGTGCACCGGCGCGTCGGCCGGGACGATCGGCGGGTAGACGGGGGTCTGGAACGGCCCGGTCGCGGCGACGACCGAGCCGGCGTGGATGACGCCGTCGGAGGTCTGCACGCGGAAGCCCGGCCGACCCTCGTGGCGGGTCACCGACTGCACCTCGACGCCGGTCCGGATGGGGGCCGCGATCTTCTCGGCGTACGCCACGAAGTAGTCGGCGACCTGCTCCTTGGGAGCGAAGGCGTCGGGCGCCAGGTCCACGAACTCCAGCCCGGGGAAGCGGTCGTGCCAGGCCGGTCCGTTCGCGACCAGCGAGTCCCACCGGCCGGTGCGCCACTGCTCGGCGATCCGGTTCCGCTCGACCACCAGGTGCGGGATCCCCGCCTCACCGAGGTGCTCGCTCATCGCGACACCGGCCTGGCCGGCACCCACGACGAGGACCTCGGTCTCGACCTCCGACATCACAACCTCCACTGCTCCACGCCGAGTCCTGCACGTTCCGTGCAGCTGATGGAGCGATCCTTCTTCGCGACCATTAGTCCTGTCCAACAGATGTTTCGGTGATGTTGCTTCAATTGAATCGATGCAGTCAGTCGGCCCGGTGGACGGCGGCGCCGCCGACCATCGTGAGGACCGGCAGCGCGCCGCTGTAGTCCCGGCCGGCGAGGACGGGTCGGTCCAGGAGGACGAGGTCGGCCAGCTTGCCCACCTCGATCGTCCCGACCTCGGTCTCCATGCCGTTCGCGTACGCCGATCCGGCGGTGTACGCGCGCAGGGCGGTCTCGAAGTCCAGCGCCTGCTCGGGCTCGAGCGGCTCGGCGCGCTCCGGACCGGCGTACCCGTGCGGGTCCTCGGGCGGGGCGGTGCGCGTGACCGCGGTGTGGATCGCCCACAACGGGTTCGGCGACGTCACCGGCCAGTCGCTGCCCATCGCGAACCGGGCGCCCGCCCGGTGCAGGTCGCCGAACGGGAAGTGCCGGTGCTCGCGCTCGGGCCCGAGCAGCGGCAGCTTGCGCTCGACGATCTCCGCGTCGCGGCGGGCCCACAGCGCCTGCAGGTTGGCCATCACCCCGAGCTCCGCGAAGCGGGGGACGTCGGCGGGGTCGACGACGTCGAGGTGCGCGATCTGGTGCCGCAGGTCAGCGCTCGTCGGCCCGTGCGCCCCCTCCAGCGCGTCCAGGCACTCCCGGACCGCGCGGTCGCCGACCGCGTGCAGGTGGATCTGGAAGCGCTCCGCGGTGAGGGCCCGCGCGATGGCCGTGAGCTCCTCGGGGTCGATGAACGACAGCCCCGTGCCGTGGCTGGGGTTGCCGCTGTAGGGGCTGAGCATCGCGCCGGTGCAATTCTCGCAGATCCCGTCCTGCATCACCTTGACCGTGGTGGCGCGGAACCGGCCGACGGCGCCCGTCGTCCGGCGGTCCACCATCCGCTCGACCTGGTCCAGTCCGTCCGTCGGCTCCCACCACTGGGCGCCGACGACCCGGGCGGTCAGCTCGCCGCGCTCGGCGAGGGCGACGTACAGGGGGAACGGATCGGGGAGCCCGAACAGCGGGCCTAGGCAGGCGTCCTGCCACGACGTGATGCCGAGGCTGTGCAGGTAGCGCTGCCCCTCGAGCAGGGCCCGCTCGGCGGTCTCGCGGGTGGGCGCGGGCAGCAGGTCGGTGACGAGGTCGCCCGCCCGCTCCACGAGCACGCCGGTCGCCCGGCCGTCGGCGTCGCGGTTGATCCGGCCGTTCGTGGGGTCCGGGGTCCGGTCGTCGATGCCGGCCCGCTCGAGGGCACGGGAGTTGGCCCAGACCCCGTGACCGTCGTGGCTGACGAGCACGGCCGGCCGGTCCGGCACGATCGTGTCGAGCAGGGTGGCCGTGGGCAGCCCGCCGGGGAAGGTGTCGCCGTACCAGCCGGTGCCGGAGATCCACTCGGTCCCGGGGTTCTCGGAGGCGTAGCGGCGGATCGCGTCGGCGTAGACGTCGACGCTGTGCCGCAGCCCCGACAGGTCGCAGCTGAGCAGCTGGAGCCCGCCGGGGAACGGGTGGACGTGGGCGTCGACGAAGCCGGGGAGGAGGGTGGCGCCCTGCGCGTCGATCACGTCCGTGTGCGGCCCCGCGGCGACGGGCTCCGCGCTGATCGCGGTGATCCGCTCGTCGGTCACGGCGACGCTGGTGGCGTGCGGATGGCCGTGGACCTCCGCGTTGACGACGACGGTGTCGACCATCAGGACTCCTCGGTGATCAGGTCGGCAGCCCGCTCGGCGACCACCATGACGGTGACGACCGGGTTGACGGAGGTGAGCGTCGGGAACACCGAGGCATCGGCGACGCGCAGGCCGGCGATCCCGTGCACCCGCAGGTCCGGCCCCACGACCGCGGCCGGGTCGGACGCCGCGCCGATCCGGCACGTGCCGCTGACGTGGTAGACGGTCTGGTGGGTGGCGCGAGCGATCGCCGAGAGCTCGTCGTCGCCCTGGACCTCCGCGCCCGGGAACACCTCGGGGCCGAGCCAGGAGGCCATCGGCTCCTGCTGCGCGATCTCGCGGGCCAGCCGGACGCCGGCGAGCAGCATCGCCTCGTCGTGGCCCTCGGGATCGGTGAACGAGCGGTAGTCGATGAGCGGGGCGGCGTCCGGGTCGGCCGACCCGATCCACAGCCGGCCACGGCTCCGCGGGCGCGCGACGTTGGGCGCGATCGAGAGGATCGCGGACGGCAGCGGCGCGGCACCGGTCTCGGCGCGGTGGCGCTCGGCGTGCACGGCCCACGGCTCGACCGGGAAGTGCATCATCACCTCGGGCCGGTTCGTGGCGTCCAGGCGCACCATGGCGCCGGCGTCCCAGCCGCTCGCGCAGGTGGGCGGCGGCGTGCGCCTGGCCTCCCAGACGACGAGCCCCTCGACGTGGTCCTGGAGGTTCTCACCGACGCCGGGCAGGTCCAGGACGACCGGCACGCCAGCCTGCTCGAGCACGGGCGCCGGGCCGATGCCGGAGAGCTGGAGCAGCCGGGGCGAGTCGATCGCACCGCAGCAGAGGACGACCTCGGACGCGTGGATCTCGCACTCGATGCCCTCGGCGTCACGGACCACGACGCCGCACGCCACCGGTGCCTCCGGTGCGTCGTCGACGAGGACCCGCAGCGCCCGCAGCCCGGTCAGGACCGTCGGTCCGGTGCCCGCGGCTCGCGCCGGGTGCAGGTAGTGGATCGAGGTGGACGAGCGCAGGTTGGTCTCGGGCGTGTAGCCGACCTCGAAGAAGCCTGCCCCGCTCGCGTCCTCGTCGAGCCGCCCGTCGTTCCACCGCTCGCGCTCCGGCACCCCGAGCGCCTTCGCCGCGCTGGTGACGACGTCGGCCACGAACGGGTTGCGGTCGGCCTCGGCGACCGGGTGTATCGGCGTACGCAACCGGTCGTAGAGGGGAGCGAGGTCGTCCGGGCCCCAGCCCTCGGCGCCGAGCGCGACCCACTCCTCCAGGTCGCCGCGCAGCGGCTTCCACGCGATCATCGTGTTCGCCGTCGAGCAGCCGCCCAGGATCCGCAGCCGGGCCAGCCGGATGTGCGAGTTGCCGCGCTCGTTCGGCACCGAGCGGTAGTCGAGGTCGTACTCGCCCTCGAGCATCTCGTCCCAGCGCCGCAGCTCCCGGGCGCGCGGCTCGTGCTCGTCGTCGGGACCCCACTCGACGAGCGCGACGTCGCGACCGCGCTCGGCGAGGCGGGTGGCGAGCAGCGAGCCCGCCGTCCCGCCGCCGACCACGACGACGTCGTACGACCTCACGCCTGTTCCACCGGCGCCACGACCGACGGGGCGGCGTGGGTCGGCGCACCCCGGAGCGCCCGCACCCACACGTAGTAGAGCGGGCAGATCACGACCAGGCCGACGATCCAGGAGATGTCGACGCCGCCCAGCGAGGTCGCCACCGGGCCGGTGTAGAGCGAGGTCGACAGGAACGGGATCTCCACCAGGATGCCGATCGCGTAGCAGGCCACGGCCGGGACGTTGAGCCGGCCGTAGACACCGCCGTCGGCCTGGAAGAGGGAGTCGATGTCGTACTCGCCGTGTCGGATCAGGTAGTAGTCGACGAGGTTCACCGCGGTCCACGGGATGAGGACGCAGAGCAGCAGGAGCATGAAGTTCTCGAAGTTGTCGAGGAAGTTGCCCTTGCCGAACAGCGCGATCAGCAGCGCCACAGCGAAGATCAGTCCCGACACGACGCTGCGCATCCGCGCCTGCGGCTGCCACGACGGGCGGACCGTCTGGCCGATGGTGAGCGTGGACAGTGCGCCGCAGTAGAGGTTCATCGCGTTGGTGGCCGCGATGCTGAGCGCGAAGACGGCGAGCACCACGCCGCCGAGCGCGCCGCCACCGTGGTGCACCTCGTGGACGGTGTCGAGCTCCGGCCAGGCCGCGCCGACCATGGCGCCGAAGATCATCGGGAGGACCGAGCCGAGCACGCAGCCGGCGTACGTCGCCCAGAACGCGGCACGGACACCGGTGTCGCGCGGCATGTAGCGCGTGTAGTCCGAGACGTACGGCGCGTAGGCGATCTGCCACAGGGCCGCGAGCGAGACGGTGCCCATGAAGCCGGCCCACGAGAACGCGCCGGCACTCCAGCTCCCCGCGGGCATGCCGACGACGACCAGCAGCATGAAGAACCCGACGAGCAGCGCGACCCCGGCGAGCAGGCTGAGGACGCCCGCCATCGCGTGGATGACCCGGTAGCCGTAGATCGCGCCCACCACGCCGAGGATCCCGACCAGGACGATCGCCGGCGTCTCCCCGAGCGGGGTGAGCTCGGCGAGCGCCTGGCCACCGAGCACCATGTTGGAGGCGAAGAACGCGGTGTACATCAGCACCACGATCGTGACGACCAGCAGGCTGCCGTACGAACCGAACTGCGCCCGGGTCTGGAGCATCTGCGGCACGCCCATCTGCGGCCCCTGCGCGGCGTGCAGCGCCATGACGACGCCACCCACGACGTTGCCGATGACCATCGCCAGGACGGCCGCCCAGATCGGCAGCCCGTAGACGACGGTGGCGAGCACGCCGGTGGCCACCGTGAGCAGCATGATGTTCGAGCCGAACCAGATCGTGAACAGCTGGGACGCCTTCCCGTGCCGCTCGGTCACCGGGATGTGCTCGATGGTGCGCTGCTCGACAGCCTCGCCGCGGGCGTCGGTCGGGTGGGTCGTCCCCATGCTGGTTCTCCTCGGGTCGAGCTCGTGATGCGTCCCACAGTGAGGCGATCCGAGTCATCTGTCCATCAGACAAAAACTGCGCCCTGCATCGATCAGGTCGATGCAGGGCGCAGCGGTGCGCTCGGCGCGGGGCTCAGCCGCGCGAGCCTCCGGACGTGAGGCGGGCCAGGACCGCCCGGGCGGTCCGCACCGCCGTGACCATCCCGGTCAGCGTGGAGTTGCAGGTGATGGCCGTGGGGATGACGCCGTTGCCGGCGACGTACAGGTCCTCGGTGCCCCACACCGCCCCGTCGACGTCGCACACGCTGGTGCCGTCGTCGACGGGTCCCATCCGGACCGTGCCGGTGAAGTGCAGCGACGCGCCCGGCGCCAGCATCCCGGAGTCCTTCTCGGGATCGAAGGTGCCCATCGCGCGGCCGATCCGGTGCTGGACCTCGCGCACCCGCTCGATGCGGGCGAGGTCGTCCGACGAGTAGCGGAAGTGCACGCGGATGCGCGGCATGTCCAACCCGTCCGTCTCGTCCTCAAGGAACTCCAGCCGGTTCTCCGGATCCACGTCGGTGCGGACGTAGAAGCTCAGGCCGCACCCGTAGGCCAGGAAGGCGTCGTCGTCGTCGCGGTAGACGATGTCGCAGATCTGACCCATGCCCGGGAGCACGTCGCCGTTGGGCGGCACCCAGTACTGGGCCACGGCGTACTCCCCCGGCTGCTGTGCCGGTACGGCGTCGGGGAACACCCCGAGCGCCTCGAGGTCGACCAGCGTCTGGCCGCTGAGCGTCGCGTGCTCGTTGAGGTGACGACCGAGCGCGGCAGGGCGCACGCCGGAGGCGAACAGCAGCTGCGGGGTGCGCATCGCGTCGGCGCAGACGACCGTGACCCGGGCCCGCACGAGCGTCTCGGTCTCCTCGCCGAGACGCCGCACCCAGGCACCGACGACGCGATCGCCGTCCAGCTCGAGCCGGTGCGCCTGGCACGACGCGTGCCGCTCGAACCTCGGGTCGTCGCCGCTGCTGATCGCGGGGAGCACCACGTTCGGGCCGGTGCGCTCCAGCAGGCCGTCGGCGCGCGGCTGCAGCGCCATCGGCATGTCGCGGACCGGACGCTCCGGGTGCAGGTCGGCGGCGAGCACCTCGTTGAGCCGGGCCCGCATCGCGGTGGCGACGTCGGACTTCTCGTACGGACCCTCGTGCACCCGCAGCAGCCTCTTGGCCCGCTCCAGGTCGGCGGCCCACTCCGCGGGCGGGATGAAGTCCGGCACCTCGTCGGCGGGCGGCGAGGGCGTCGCCGCGCTCCAGTGGACGCTCATGCCGCCGGCGTTCCAGCCCAGGGCCGCGCCGGGCATCTCGTCGGCGTCCTCGCCGAGCTGGCCGATCGCGTACATGCCGGGCAGCGCGTCCGCCCAGGAGTCGCCGAACTCGCCGTCGAAGGCGCCCACGTAGAAGGACTGGATCCCGGACGCCATCATCTCGTTGTAGCGGGCCCAGATCTCGGGCTCCGGGGAGTCGTGCAGGTGCTGCCCCGGGATCGATCCGATGTCGGGTCCCGCATCGACCATCACGATGTCGATGTCGGGAGACGCCTCGCGGAGCAGCCGGGTCACGGCCGCCCCCATCAGGCCGCCACCGACGACGAGGACGTCGGCCTCGCGCTGGTTCTCGGACACGTTCTTCCTTCCTCAGCCGTCGATCAGGCCGTCGATGTAGGTCCGGGCGGAGGTCAGGGCCGCGACCGGGTCGGGGGCGGCGTCGATCTCGAGCACCACCGTCGACATGTCGGAGACCTCGCCGAGGACGTCGATCCACGCCGACCAGTCGACGCGGCCCGAGCCCGGCGGCACGAAGATCTCACCGAGCCACGGGAAGAGGTCGTCGGGCGGGGTCTCCGGACCGACCGCGGTGGCGTCCTTCCAGTGCGCCATCGCGTAGCGGTCGGCGTGGGCGCGCAGCACCTCGGCGGGATCGGCCCCGGCCACGGCGAGGTGGCCGGCGTCGGGGCAGAAGCCGACCAGCGCGGGGTCGGTCGCGTCGAGCAGGGCGGCGACGTCGTCGGGCCGCCAGAACAGCGAGTACGACTCCGGGTGGAGCGCCGCCGTGAGGCCCTTCTCGGCGGCGATCTCGCCGACCGCGTCGGCCAGGGAGCCGACGGCCGCCACGAACTCCGGCGTACGCCGTGCTCCCGCGTCGTCCGGGTACGGCGGCCCCATCACCAGGTAGCGGGTGCCGAGGTCGGCGAGCAGCGCGACCTCCGTGCGTGCCCGCGCCAGGACGTCGTCGCGGACCCCGGCGTCGGTGAGGTCGCGGTCCTCCTCGAGCGCTCCGAAGTAGCTGGAGTGGATGCCGAGCGCGTGGGCCGCCAGCGCGTCGCGGAACCCGTCGACCGACCCGAACGCCCGCACCGCGGAGGCGGCGTCGGCGGGCGGGAAGGTCAGCTCGAGCGTGCCCAGGCCGGCCTGCTGGGAGGCGTCGAGGACGCGGTCCCAGAACCGGCGGGGGTCGGCCACCATCACCCGGTGCGCGTCGTCGTGGCTCTGTGCACCCCAGAACGACGGGTGGGTGAAGGTGACGAGGTCCGTGCCGTAGACGCGGTCGCTCACTGAGCCGGCTCCAGGTGGAGGACGACGTCCTCGGTGAACGGCGTCGCGATGGAGTCGGTCTGGTAGGGGTCGTCCTTGGTCGGGAACCCGGTGACGTGCGCGGTCGTGTACGAGCCGAAGGACGACACCGACATCAGCGGGATGATCGGGTACTGCTGGCTGATGATCCGGCCGAGCCCGCCGATGGCCGCCTTCTGCACCGCGGGGTCGTTGCTCGAGCGGTACTGCTGGAGCAGCTGGTCGGTCTTCGGGTCGTTCCAGCGCACGATGTTGGAGACCGCGGCCTGGCCGACCGGCGCGGTGAGCGAGCTGTCGAGCAGCGAGTTGAAGTTGTTGTACGGACCGCTGCTCTGGAACAGGCCGCAGATCGTCAGCTGGTAGTTGCCGTTCGTGTACGCCGAGGTCCACGAGTTCACCGACGTGCCCTGCAGCGAGGCGTCGATGCCGGCGGCCTTCATCTCGTTGACGAGCAGCGTGCCCAGGCTCATCCAGTCGGTGTACTCGCTGGGCAGCAGCAGGGTGAGCTTGAGCGGGTTGCCGGCGTTGTAGCCCGCCTGCGCGAGCAGCGACTTCACCTTCGCCGGGTCGTAGGTCAGCTTCGCCGAGGCCAGGTCGGACGGGATGAACTCGGTCTGGCCCTCGCGCAGACCCGTGACCGAGTCGCTGGGTGCGTAGTACTGCCCCTCGACCTGGGTGACGGCCTTGTCGCGGTCGATCGCGTAGGCCAGAGCCTCGCGCACCGTGCTGTTGCCGAGTGCGCCGGACTGGGTGTTCGGGCACAGGAACATGTCGCCCGCCGGCTCCAGCCACAGGCTGCGGTGGCTCGGGTCCTTGGCGGTGAACTGCTGCTCGGGGTTGCTGAGGAAGACGTTGTTCCAGTCGATCTGTCCCGCCCCGATCGCACTGATCGCCGCGTTCTGCGAGGTGTAGCTGGTGACGCGCACCGCGTTCACCTTCGGCAGGCCCGCCTGCCAGTAGTGCGGGTTCTTGGCGAAGTTGATGGCCTGCGCGGTGATGCCGCTGAGCAGGTAGGGACCGGACCCGACGGGCTTGTCGTTGGTGAACTTCGTCGGGTCGGGGATCGTCGACCAGATGTGCTCGGGGACCATCAGCACCTTGCCGAGCGTGTACAGCTGCGCGTACGCCGGACCGGCGAACTTCACCACGGCGGTGGTGTCGTTGGGCGCCGACGCCGACGCGAACTGCAGGCCGTTGATGTTGAGCGACGGGTGCTTCTTGATCAGGTCGAAGGTGAAGGCGACGTCCTTCGCGGTCAGCGGCGTGCCGTCGCTCCACTGCCGGCCGGACGGGATCGTGAAGGTGAGGGTCTTCCCGCCGTCGGACCACTTGTACGCCGAGGCCAGCCACGGCTTGGGCGCGTCGGTCGGCTTGATCGCGTTGAACATCACCAGCGGCTCGTAGACGAGCGAGGTGACGTTCATGATGCCGGGGCCGTCCGTGGTGGAGAACGGGCTCAGGCCGGGGACGAACGGGCCGGCGGGGCCGCTCACGATCGTCACGGTGCCGGCCGCGGAGGAGCCCCCGGAGCCTCCCCCGCAGGCGGAGGTGACGAGCGCCAGGCTCACGGCACCCGCGAGGAGTGCGGCGTGGCGGACGCGACGGGTCGTTCGCTTCATTGGGCGTGCCTTTCGTTGGAACCGTTGGACCGCGCCGGCGTGGCGTCGGCCGGCGAGAGGGGCTCGGGCGGGTAGAGCCAGCAGGCCGTGGAGCGGTGCTCCGCGGGGCTGGTCGTGGACGGCGCGGTCTCCGAGCAGATCGCCATGGCCGACGGGCAGCGGGGGTGGAAGCGGCAGCCGGACGGCGGCGCGATCAGGCTCGCCACCTCCTCGCCGCGCGCGGGGAGCCGGCGGTCGTCGTCGCGCCGGTCGGGGTCGGGGGCGCTGTCGATGAGCAGCCGCGTGTAGGGGTGCTTCGGGTCGGCGACGACCTCCTCGGCCGGCCCCTCCTCGACGATCGTGCCGGCGTACATGACCACGACGCGGTCGGCGAAGTAGCGGGCCGAGGCGATGTCGTGGGTGATGTAGAGGAGCGCGGCCCCGTCGCGGGCGATCTCGGCGAAGAGGTTGAGGATGCTCAGCCGGCTGGAGACGTCGAGGCTGGCGACCGGCTCGTCGGCGACGACGACCTGCGGGTTGCAGGCGAGGGCACGGGCGATCGCGACGCGCTGCCGCTGCCCGCCGGAGAGCTGGCCGGGGTGCCGGTCGACGTAGTCCTCACCCGGCGTGAGGTGGACCCGCTCGAGCAGCTCGATCGCCCGGGCACGTGCTTCCGCCTTGGTCGCGACGATGCCGTGGATGAGCAGCGGACGGACCAGGTGGTAGCCGACGGTCCGCATCGTGTTGAGCGAGCCGTACGGGTCCTGGAAGACGACCTGGACCTGCTTGCGGAACGGACGCAGCGCCGCCGTGCCGCGGCGGGGGACGGCCTTGCCGTTGAGCAGGATCTCGCCCTCGGTGGGTCGCTCGAGGCGGGTCATCATCCGGCCGAGCGTGGTCTTGCCGGAGCCGGACTCGCCCACCACGGCGACGATCTCGCCGGGTGCCAGGCTCAGGTCGGCATCGCGGACCGCGCTCACGAAGCGGCGCCCGCGACCACGTCCACGACCACGCTCGCGGGCGACCGCGAAGGACTTCGACAGCCCGGAGGCCTGCAGCACGGGGACGGTGGTCATGCGTGGACCTCCTCGGTCGTCGCGCCGCGGACCAGGTCGTGGTGACAGGCCACCAGGCGTGGCCCACCGACGCTCAGCAGCTCGGGTCGTACGACGCCGCAGGTGTCGCTCGCCCGCGGGCAGCGGGGCTGGAACGAGCACCCGGGCGGCAGGGCGCGCAGGCTCGGCGGGCTACCCGGGATGCCGACCAGCTCGCGACGCGGGCCGGACAGCGGCGGGAACGAGTTGAGCAGGCCCTCGGTGTAGGGGTGGGCCGGCTGCGCGTAGACGTCCGCGGCGCTGGCGTACTCCACCAGCCGGCCGCCGTACATGACCGCGATCGTGTCCGCGGTCTCCAGCAGCAGCGAGAGGTCGTGGGTGATGAAGGCCATCGCGAAGCCGAACTGCTCGCGCAGCTGGGTCAGCTCGGTGATGATCTGGCGCTGGGTCACGACGTCCAGCGCGGTGGTGGGCTCGTCCATGATCATCAGCTGCGGACGCAGCGCGAGCGCCATCGCGATCATCGTGCGCTGCCGCATGCCCCCGGAGAGCTGGTGGGGGTACGCCGAGAGCCGGTCCGGGTTCATGCCGACGATCTCGAGCAGCTCGGCGGCGCGCCGGTTGCGGTCCGCGCGGCTGAGCTGCGGCTCGTGCGTGCGCAGGACGTCGGTCAGCTGGGTGCGGATGCTGAGCACCGGGTTGAGCGCGTTCATCGCGCTCTGCAGGACGACCGCCACCTGGCGCCAGCGGAACCGCTGCAGGCTCCGCCTGTCCAGGGTCAGCACGTTCACCGGCGGCTTCGCGCCGCCCCCCGGGATCGGCTCGTGGTACCAGACCTCGCCGGCCACGACCTGCGCCGGGTCGCGGAGCAGCCGAGCCACGGCCATCGCGAGCGTCGACTTGCCCGACCCGCTCTCGCCGGCCAGGCCGAGGGCCTCGCCGCAGCGGATCGTGAGGTCGACCTTGTCGACCGCGTGCACCGGGGAGGTGCCGGTCGCGTAGTCCACCACGAGGCCCTTGACCTCGAGCAGCACCTGGTCGGTCATGGGGCTCATACGGCCGCCTCCTCGGTGAGCGGCTCGGCGCCGGGTTCGACGATCGGCTCGGCCACCGGCGCGGCCACCACCCGGGCCCGGAACAGCCGGCGCCGCTGCAGGGAGGCACCGCCGCTGCGTCGGTCGGCGTAGTCGTCGACGAAGGTGTTGAGCAGCACCAGGGCCGTGCCGAGGACCGCGATCGCCAGGCCGGGCGGGACGTACCACCACCACTGGCCGAGCTGGAAGGCCTGCGCGTTGTTGGCCCAGTAGAGCATCGTGCCCCAGGTCCAGTCGGTGACCGACCCGATGCCGAGGAACGCCAGGCCGGCCTGGGTCATGATCGCGTAGAGCACGATCCCCAGGAACTGCGCGGCGATCAGCGGCAGCAGGTGCGGCAGCACCTCGAAGGTGACGACCCGGAAGGCGCTCTCGCCGCTGGCGCGGGCCGCGAGCACGAAGTCGCGCTGGCGCAGGGAGAGCGCCTGGGCGCGGATGATCCGAGCCGACCAGGACCAGCCGGTCACCGCGATCACCAGGGCGACGACCACACCGCCGGCGTCGTGGACGTAGCCGGCGATGACGACCACCAGCGGGAGGGTCGGGATGACGAGCATGACGTTGGTGAGCAGGGAGAGGACCTCGTCCCACACGCCGCCGAACACCGCGCCGCTGGTGCCCGCCGCGACCGCGACCACGATCGCGATGAGGGCGGCGAGGATGCTGACCAGCAGCGACCCCCGCGCTCCGACGACGAGCTGGGACAGGACGTCCTGGCCGAGGTTCGTCGTGCCGAGCAGGTGCTGGGCGGAGGGTCCGGCGCTGATCGGGCCGTCGGTGGCGTTGGGATCGCCCACGAGCAGCGGGCCGACCAGGGCGGCCACGGCGAAGACCGCGATGACGGTCACGCCGATCCGCATCTGCCAGGTGCTGTTGGTCATCGGCTCGCCTCCCGGGTGCGCGGGTCGAGGACGACGTAGGCCAGGTCCGCGGCCAGGTTCGCCAGCAGCACCATCACCGTGATGATCAGGAACAGGCCCTGCATCAACGGGAAGTCCTGGTTGCTGACGGCCTGGAGCAGCACGTAGCCGACGCCGGGGTAGGAGAAGACGATCTCGGTGAGGATCGAGCCACCCACCACGAAGCCCAGGGACAGCGCGAAGCTCGAGAGGTTCGGGAGGATGGCGTTGCGGGCGGCGTACGCGAACACGACCCGGCGGGCCTTGAGCCCCTTGGCCTGCGCCAGGAGGACGTAGTCCTCGGGGATCGTCAGCATCATCACGTTGCGCATGCCGAGCAGCCAGCCCGAGATCGAGCTGACCACGATGGTGGCCGCGGGGAGGACGCCGTACCAGAGCGCGGAGCCGAGGAAGGCTCCGCTGAAGCTGGGCGTCAGGCTCGGGTCGTAGGCACCGCTGAGCGGGAACCAGCCGAGCTTCTCGGCGAAGATCGCGATCGCCACGGCGCCCAACCAGAAGTACGGCATCGCGGAGAAGAACGCCGTCGCGGGGAGCAGGTGGTCCAGCCAGCTGCCGCGGCGCCAGGCGGCCGCGACACCGAGCAGGGTGCCGAGCACGAAGCTGATCACCGTCGCCGCGCCGACCAGGGCCAGCGTCCACGGCAGGGCGGTGTGGATGACGGTCCACACGCTGCTCGGGTAGTAGGTGATGGAGGTGCCGAAGTCGCCGTGCAGCACGTTCTTCAGGTACGTGCCGTACTGCGAGATCCACGACGCGCTGGTGTCCACGCCGAAGGCGGCGCGCATCGCGGCCAGGCTCTCCGGCGTCGCCTGCTGCTTGGTCCGCGCGAACATCTGCTGGACCGGGTCGCCCGGCATCAGCCGCGGGATCAGGAAGTTCAGCGTGATCGCGAGCCACGCCGCCAGGGCGTAGAACCCGATCCGTCGCAGGAGGAAGCGCATCGCGGGCTCCCTACGCGACCAGCAGCGGCGCGAGCGTCTGCTGCGCGACGGTGAGGCCGATGCGGACCTTGTCCGGGGTCCCGCCCCAGACCGGGTCCTCGTGCTCGACGGACAGGACGCCGTCGTACCCCTGCTCGTAGAGGGTGTCGACCAGCCGGCCCCACTCGACCTGCCCGCGGCCTGGCACCCGGTAGCGCCACCAGCCGGTGTCCCACGGGTCCTCCCGTACGACGGCCCTGCCCGGCCAGCCGTAGCGGTTGCGCCGCTCCGGGAACAGCTCGATGTCCTTGGCCTGGGCGTGCGCGATGTGCGCGACATAGGGGCGGACCGCCTCGATCGGGTCGATCCCCATCCACACCAGGTGCGAGGGGTCGTAGTTGAGGTAGAGCCCTTGGTCGAACATCCACTCCCACAGCTCCGGGGAGTAGGCGAGGTTGCCCGGGTACCCGTCGGGGTGCCAGCCCTCCATCACGCAGTTCTCGATGACGAGCTTCACCCCGCGCTCCCCCGCCCGCTCGACGAGCGGCTTGAAGACCTGCTCGGCCTCGGCGAGGTTCTCGCGCACCGACCTCGACGGGTCGCGTCCGACGAAGGTGCCCACGGTCGGGCAGCCCAGCAGCGCCGCGGCGTCGATGCACTCCAGGACGTGGGCGTTGATGGCGGCCCGCTCCTGCGGGTCCGGGTGCAGGTTGTTGTCGTAGAAGGCGAGGGAGGAGATCTCCAGGCCGTGGCCGTCGGTGACGGCGCGCGCGTCGTCGGCGCCGGCCTGGGTGAGGCCCCGCACGTCGAGGTGGGTGGCCGTGAACGGTCGGTTGCCCAGCGCCGGCCAGGCCGCGACCTCCAGCGCCGCGAACCCGTGGTCCCCTGCCCACGCGGCGATGTCGCCGAGCGAGGAGTCAGGGAGACATGCGGTCAGGAATCCAAGCTTCATCGAGGGACCTCCACCCAGCTGCCGGACGCTGCGGACCTCATGACCGCATCGGTGATGACGGCGGCCCTGCGGCCGTCGTCGAAGGTGGCGAGACCGTCGGGCACCTGCCCGCCGATCGCGCGGTAGACGTCGGAGACGAACGCGTTGAACACGTCCTGGTAGCCCTGCGGGTGCCCCGGGGGCAGGACGGAGTACGGCGCCGCCGCGGCCGAGAGCGCGCTCGCGTCACGAGGCACGACGGTGGTGTGCCGGCGCGTGCCGACGACCAGGGCGTCGGGCACCTCCTGGTCGAAGCTCAGCGCGGCCAGCGCGCCGTCGAGCCGGAACGCGAGCTGGTTCTTCTTGCCCGGGCTCACCTGGCTGATCACGACCGAGCCGGTGGCGCCCTGGTCGGTGGTGAAGAGCACCGACGCGGCGTCCTCGGTGCTGACCGGGTTGCCGCCGCGCTCGGGGATCATCGTGCGCGCGTCGGCGACGAGCCGGGTGATCCGGTGGCCGGTGACGAACTCGACCAGGTCGCACCAGTGCACGCCGATGTCGGCGAACGCCCGGGAGGCACCGCCCCGCGCGGGGTCCACGCGCCAGTTGTCGTCGGAGGGCTCGGCCAGCCAGTCCTGCAGGTACGAGCCGTGCAGCAACCGCAGCGGCCCGGTCTCCCCGGCGACCACACGGGCCCGGGCCTCGCGCACCATCGGGTACCAGCGGTAGACGAACGGCACCGCGGCGACGACGCTCCGGCGTACCGCCTCCTCGGCGAGCTGCTGGGCGGCGGACAGCGTGGTCGCGAGCGGCTTCTCGCACACGACGTGCTTGCCGGCCGCGAGCGCGGCCAGGGCCAGGTCGTGGTGGGTGTCGTTGGGGGTGCAGACGTGGACCACGTCGACGTCGGCCGCGGCGATCAGCTCGGCCGCGTCGGCGGCCGGACGCACGGCGCCGAGCTCGGACGCGGCAGCCCCGGCGCGCTCGGGCGAGGACCCGGCGACGGCGACGAGGTCGGCTCCTGCGGCCCGGACGGCGTGGGCATGGACCCGGCCCATGAAGCCGGTGCCGATGATCCCGGCACGGATGCGGTCAGCCACCCTGCGTCCTCTCTGAGCGCTACGATCACTTTCGTTGCTTGACGTTGAAGTTAGGTTGATCACAAACTTAAGTCAATGAGTTGCCCACAAAAGATCGGGATCTGATAAACCGGGGTCCTCGATCGGGAGAATCGATGGCAGGTCCGATGGGAGGTCCGATGGGCGTCGCGGTCACCGAGCTCACTGCCGACTACCTCGACTCGCTCACGGCCCTGCTCGGGCACGTCCGCGCGGACGGCGCGATCACCCGCTCGGCCCTGGCCCACCGGGCCGGTCTGGGACGCGCCGCGGTCACCCAACGGGTCAACCACCTGATCGACCTCGGCCTGGTCGAGGACGGTGAGATGGCCAGCTCCACCGGCGGCCGCGCCGCCCGCGAGGTGCGCTTCCGCGCCGAGGTGGGACGCATCCTGGTCGCCGAGTTCGGCGCCACGAGCCTCAGCGTGGCGATCACCGACCTCTCCTGCGGCACGCTGCGCCACGAGCGGGAGGAGGCGCTCGACATCGACGCGGGCCCCGAGGTGTGCCTCGCCCGCGCGGAGGCGCTCTTCGACGAGGTGCTCGCCGCGGACGGCCCGGGGCACGGGCCGGTCTGGGGGATCGGGATCGGCGTACCCGGTCCGGTGGAGTTCGCCACCGGCCTGCCGATCTCCCCGCCGATCATGCCCGGCTGGGACGGCTACCCGATCCGCGAGCGCTTCCAGGAGCGGTACGACGCTCCCGTCTGGGTCGACAACGAGGTCAACCTGATGGCGCTCGGCGAGCTGCGCGCGGGTCTCGCTGTCGGCCAGCACCAGGCGCTCTTCGTCAAGGTCGGCACCGGCATCGGCGCCGGCCTGATCTCCAACGGCGTGCTGCACCGCGGCGAGCAGGGCTGCGCGGGCGACGTCGGCCACATCGCGGCCGTGCACGACGAAGCGGTGCTGTGCCGCTGCGGCAACCGGGGGTGCCTCGAGGCGTTCGCCGGGGGCGCCGCGCTGGCGCGTCTCGGCGGCGAGGCGGCCCGCGACGGGCGGAGCACCTTCCTCGCGGGTCGGCTCGCCGCGAACGGTGAGGTCACCGCCGTCGACGTCGCCGACGGCGCCCACTCCGGCGACCCGGTGAGCAACGCGCTCCTGGTGCGCGCCGGCAACCTGATCGGGGAGACCCTGGCGACGGTCGTGAACTTCTTCAACCCCTCGCTGATCCTCATCGGCGGCGGCGTGGCCGACTCCGGCGACCTGTTCCTCGCCAGCATCCGCGAGGCCATCTACCGCCGTGCACTCCCCCTCGCCACCCGCGACCTGCGACTGGGCAAGGCCGTCCTCGGCAAGCGCTCCGGTACGACGGGCGCGGCGTACATGGTCAGCGACCAGCTGTTCTCCCGGGCCCTGCTGGAGCGCTGGCTCCCGGCAGGCTCGCCGGTCGGGGTCGCGGACCGGCTGCACGGGTAGGTCTCGATACGACCGGTCCCGGGCTCGCAGGCTCGCCCGAGCGGTCACGCGACCTCGTTCGCTGCGCGGTCCGCTCACACGTTCGCGGTCCACGGCTCCGTGATGTCGGTGCTCGGGTGCAGGGTGGAGCCATGACCACCTCCCCCATCACCGAGCTGATCGCCTTCACCATCGACTCCGCCGACGCCGCCGCGCTCGCACGCTTCTACGCCGACCTCGCCGGCGGTGAGGTGACCGGCGACTACCCGGAGTACGGCTACGCCTCCGCGTCCGTGCTGGGCGCGACCTTCAACTTCCAGACCGCCGCCGACTACTCCCGGCCGCAGTGGCCCGGGCAGGAGCACCCCCAGCAGTTCCACCTCGACTTCCGGGTTCCCGATCTCGAGGCCGCCACCCAGCACGCGATCGGGCTGGGCGCGACCGTCGCCGACACCCAGCCGGCCGAGGCGATGGGCGGGTCGTGGCGGGTCATGCTCGACCCCGACGGGCACCCGTTCTGCCTGTGTCCTCCCCAGGAGTGAGGCGGTCTGGGACGATACGGGGATGGATCTCGTTCGTCTCGCCGACTCGGTGCGGACCCGTCGCCGCGCGCTCGGCATGAGGACCTCGGCCGACCTGGCGATGGCCGCCGGGCTGTCGCTGCGCACCGTCGCCGAGGTCGAGCGCGGCGCCAACCTCGTCGGCGAGACGAGCCAGCGCGCCATCGAGACCGCCCTCGGCTGGGAGCCGGGCGAGATGGTCCGGATCGCCGAGGGCGGCGAGCGCCGTCGCGAGGTCCGCGACGACATCGCCGCGCTGCGCGACATCCTCGTCGAGATGGACGACCTCCGGGCCCGCGCCGAGGCCCTGCTGGACCGCCTCGACGGTTGAGCGCCCGGAGCAACGAACAGGCCCCGCCGCTCCGAGGAGCTGCGGGGCCCGGCTGTCCGAGCCGCCTGTCGGAATCGAACCGACGACCTAATCATTACGAGTGATTCGCTCTACCGACTGAGCTAAGGCGGCGTACGCCGACGAGTCGACGGACCGGGGAAGCATACCGAGCCGGGTCGGAACGGTCCGAATCGGGACCGCGCGGCTCGCGCCGATGATCAGCAGCGCAGACCGTCCTGCGGGATGACGCCGTCGATCAGGTAGCGGTGCACCGCGTCGTCGACGCAGGAGTTGCCCTTGTCGTAGCCGGTGTGGCCGTCCCCGTCCCGGGTGACGAGGACCCCGGACCGCAGCTCGTGGGCGAGCGCGACGGCCTCCTCGTACGGCGTGGCCGGGTCGCGGGTGGTGCCGATGACCACGATCGGCGGGGCGCCGGCGCCGTCGATCCTCAGCCCGGGCCGGTCGGTGTTGCGGAACGGGTCGCCGTAGCAGGAGGTCAGGCCCCAGGCGAAGACCTTCCCGAACGTGGGCGAGGCCTTCTCGAAGGCGGGGTACTGGCTGGGCACCTTGTCGGGCGCGATGGCCCACGGGTCGTCCAGGCAGCTGATCACCCCGATCGCCTCGATACCGTTGTCGGCGTAGGTGCCGTCGGTGTTGCGCGAGGAGTAGGCGTCGGACAGCACCATCAGGATGGTGCCGTTGCCCTGCAACGCCTGCTGCAGGCCGGCGTCCAGGGCGTACCACTCCGAGCGCTGGTAGAGCGGCGCGATCACGCCGTAGAACGCGTTGCCGACGGTGAGCTCGCGACCCGACTTCGTGGGCAGCGGCTTCTTCGCGATCGAGTCGAGCAGCCCGGAGATCCTCGCCAGGCCCGCGGACACGGTGGGGCCGAGGAAGCAGCCGCCCTTGGCGACGCAGGCGCCGACGTACGAGCGCAGCGCGGTCTCGAAGCCGGCGGCCTGGTGCAGCGCGCTCTCCCGCGTCGACAGCGCGGGGTCCTCGGCGCCGTCGAGGACCATCCGGCCGACCTGCTTCGGGAACAGCTCGGCGTACGTCGCCCCCAGCTTGGTGCCGTAGGAGAAGCCCAGGTAGTCCAGCTTCTTCTGCCCCAGCGCGGCGCGCAGGATGTCGATGTCGCGCGCCGCGTCGACGGTGCTGACGTGGCTGACCAGCGCGTCGGAGTGCTGCCGGCAGCCCTTCCAGAAGGTGCGGCCCTCGGCGGCGTACGCCCTGATCTCGGCGGGTGTCGACGGCTCCGGGTTCTCCGCGACGTACTGGTCGACCTGGGCGTCGGTGAGGCAGTCGACCGGGTCGGACTTGCCGGTGCCGCGCGGGTCGAAGGCGACGATGTCGTACGCCGCCCGCAGCGGCTTGGCGAAGTAGCTGGAGGCGTCCGCGGCCAGGTAGCCGCCCGGGGCACCGGGGCCGCCGGGGTTGACGACGAGCGACCCGATCGGCTTGCCGCTCGTGGCCGCGGCCTTCTCGACGCGCAGCTGCACGCTCGCGCGACCCGGGTGCGCGTAGTCGACCGGCACCCGCAGCGAGGCGCACTGGTCGTCGCCGCAGCTCGACCAGTCCAGCCGCTGCCGGTAGTACGTCCTCAGGCCGCCCAGGCCTCCGTCGGTCGAGGTGGAGCCGTGCGACGGCGCCGGGAGCCTGCTGGCCTGGCCACTCGTACGGCCGGAGTCCATGCAACCGGCGAGCAGCAGGCACGAGGCCAGCCCCGCCACGATCGTCCTCCGCACGCCCGTCCCCCTCATCGTGTCGGCGCCACGAGCGCCACCATCATCGACTCCAGCGCGAGCGCCGGCGGCACGTTGAACTCCAGCATCTGCTCGCGGGCACCGAAGATCGCGCCGATCCGGCGCAGGTTCAGCTCCGGCGTCGACGCCTCCGCGAGGCGGACGACGTCGGGCCGGATCTCCTCGTTCACCAGGTCGCCGGGTGCCCCTGCCGCCACGGCGATCGCGTCCCGGTAGACCGACATCAGGTCGGTGAGGCCGCGGTCGATCACGTCGAGGTGGCGGCGCTTGGCCCGCGTCTTCTGGTCCTTCTCGAGATCGCGGAGCGCGGGTGCGTACTCCCGCGGCCGACGGCCGCGGTCGACCACGCCGTACGCCGCGTCGAGGTCCGCCTTCTCCTGCGCGTCCAGCGCGGTGGTGATCGCGTCGGCCTCGGCCTTCGCGGTGTCGGCGAGCAGCGACGCGGCCGCCATGCACCGGCCGAGCGAGGTCAGCCCGACCGGGATCGCCACCACGTCGTTGCGCCGCTTGCGCACGTCCTCGTCGAAGGCGAGGGCGCGGGCCCGGCCGATGTGGCCCTGGCTCGCGCGAGCGGCGTACGTCGCCAGCGGCTCCGGCACACCCTTGCCACCGAGGAAGGCGGCGACCTCGGCGGTCGTCGGGGTGGACAGCGTGACCAGCCGGCAGCGCGAGCGGATCGTGGGCAGCACGTCCTCCACCGTCGGCGCGCAGAGCATCCAGACGGTGCGGCCGTTGGGCTCCTCGATGGCCTTGAGCAGCGCGTTGCAGGCCTGCTCGGTGAGCCGGTCGGCGTCTTCGACCACGAGGATCTGCCAGCGGTCGCCCATCGGGGTCAACGCGGCACGACGGACGAGGTCGCGCACCTCGGCGACGCCGATGGACAGCTTCTCGGTGCGCACCACCGCCACGTCGGCATGGCTGCCGGCGAGCACCGTGTGGCACTCGTGGCACTCCCCGCACCCGCCGCGCGGGCACTGCAGGGCCGCCGCGAAGGCGACCGCGGCGTTGGAGCGACCCGAGCCCGGCGGCCCGGTGAACAGCCACGCGTGGGTCATGCCGTCGCCGCGTGCGGCCGCCGAGAGCGCGGTGATCGCAGGCCTCTGGCCGACCAGGGTGTCCCAGACGGTCATCGGAGGAGCTCCTCGACGCGGGCGCGGACCTGCGCGTGGATCTCCTCGATGCCCTGCCGGGCGTCCAGGACCAGGTAGTGCTCGGGGTCGGTCGCGGCGAGCTCGAGGAACATCGCGCGCACCCGCTGGTGGAACTCCAGCGACTCCCCCTCGATCCGGTCGCGACCCTCGAACCGGTCCAGCCCGGCGGACGGCTCGAGGTCGAGCACCACGGTCAGGTGCGGGCGCAGGTCGCGGGTCGCCCAGCGCTGGACCGCCTCCACGCCGGCGAGGTCCTCGGCCCGGCCGGCGCCCTGGTAGGCCAGCGAGGAGTCGACGTACCGATCGGTGATGACGACCTCGCCGCGCCCGAGCGCCGGGAGCACGACGGTGTCGACGTGCTCGGCCTTGTCGGCGGCGTACAGCAGGACCTCGGTGCGGTTGGCCAGTGCGCCGGTCTCGGGCGAGAGGACGATGCGGCGCACCTCCTTGCCGACCGGGGTGTCGCCGGGCTCGAAGGTGAGCAGCACGGTGTGGCCCTGCGCCTCGAGGTGGTCGCGCAGCAGGCGCGACTGGGTGGACTTGCCGCCACCCTCGCCACCCTCGAAGCAGACGAAGAGCCCGGTGTCGGCGTACATCCCGGGAGCGGTCACCGCCACAACCTAGCGTTCGAAGGTCACGTGGGTGACACCGCTCGGGGTGCGCTCGGTGGTGACGTCGTACGACGCCTCGAGGCCCTCCAGGCCGTCCCAGAGCCGGACTCCGCGGCCCAGGACGATCGGGGTGACGACGACGTGCAGGTGGTCGACGAGGCCGGCCGCCAGGTAGTCGCGCACGACCGTGGCGCCGCCGCCGATCCGGACGTCCTTGCCGTCCGCCAGCTCACGCGCCTCGGCGAGGGCGTCGGCCGCGGACAAGTCGCGGAAGTGGAAGGTCGTGCCGCCCGCCATCTCCAGCGGGGCGGCCGGCGGACGGTGCGTCAGCACGATGACGGGCGTGTGGAACGGCGGCTCCTCGCCCCACCAGCCCTGCCACGAGTGGTCGTCCTGCCAGCCGGGAGGCCCGAACTTGTTCGCCCCCATGATCTCCACGCCGATGCCGTCGCCCCACTGCGACGCGAAGGCGTCGTCCGGCTCGCTGCCGGGCAGGCCCGGCCCCTGCCCGTTCATCGCGCGGAAGGTCGCGGTCGGGAAGAACCAGTCCATCAGCCGGGTGCCGGCATGGCCGAACGGCGACTCGAGCGACTGACCCTCTCCGGTGCCGAAGCCGTCCAGGGAGATGCCGAAGTTGTGGACGCGCACGCGGGACATGGCCCCAACGTACGCCGTACCACCCTCAGCTCTTCAGGCGTCGGTCGCTTCGCTCCCCGCCCGCTTCGCGGTGGCCGCCTTCTTGGCCGTGGTCTTCTTGGCGGCCGCCTTCTTCGCCGGCGCCTTCTTGGCCGCCTTCTTGGTGGCCTTCTTCGCCGGGCCCTTCGCCCGACGCTCGGCCAGCAGCTCGGCGGCGCGCTCGTTGGTGATCGACTCGACGGTGTCGTCCTTGCGCAGGGTCGCGTTGTACTCGCCGTCGGTGACGTACTCCCCGAACCGGCCGGCCTTCACCACGATCGGCTGGCCCGACACCGGGTCGTTGCCGAGCTCCTTGAGCGGCGGCGCCGCGGCGGCACGACCCCGCTGCTTGGGCTGGCTGTAGATCTTCAGCGCCTCGTCGAGCGTGATGGTGAAGATCTGGTCCTCGCTGGTGAGCGAGCGCGAGTCGGTGCCCTTCTTCAGGTACGGCCCGTAGCGGCCGTTCTGGGCGGTGATCTCGACACCCTCGGCGTCCGTGCCGACCACGCGCGGCAGCGACATCAGCTTCATCGCGTCCTCGAGGGTGACCGTGTCCAGGCTCATCGACTTGAACAGCGAGCCGGTGCGCGGCTTGGCGCCCTTGGGTGCGTCCTCGGGCAGCACCTCGGTGACGTACGGGCCGAAGCGGCCGTTCTTCGCGACGACCCGCAGCCCGGTCTCCGGGTGCGTGCCGAGCTCGATCTCCTCGCCCGCCGGGTTCGCGAGCAGCTCGCGCGCCTTGGCCGCGGTGAGCTCGTCGGGCGGCAGGTCGTCCGGCACGTTGGCACGGACCGGAGCGGCGTCGCCCCCGTCGGGGCCGGGGCCCTCGAGGTACGGGCCGTACTTGCCGACCCGCAGGTCGATGCCCGTCGGCTCGCCGTTGTCCAGGACCGGGAAGGTCGCGAGCTCCTTGGCGTCGATCTCGCCGAGGTTGTCGACGAGCACCTTCACGCCGGCGAGCTTGTCGGAGCCGAAGTAGAACTCGGAGAGCTCGGTGACGCGGTCCTTCTCGCCACGGGCGATCTCGTCGAGGACCTCCTCCAGACCGGCGGTGAACTCGTAGTCGATGAGCCGGGTGAAGTGCTCGCTGAGCAGCCGCACCACCGAGAACGCGATCCAGTGGGGCACCAGCGCGGTGCCCTTCTTGTAGACGTAGCCGCGGTTGATGATCGTCGAGATGATGGAGGCGTACGTCGACGGGCGGCCGATCTCGCGCTCCTCCAGCTCCTTGATCAGCGTCGCCTCGGTGTAGCGCGACGGCGGCTTGGTCTCGTGGCCGCTCGCGCTGACGCTGGCCGAGGTGACCCGGTCGCCCTCGAGCAGGTTCGGGAGCCGGGTCTCCTGGTCGTCCTTGCTCGCGGAGGAGTCGTCGGTGCCCTCGACGTACGCCTTGAGGAAGCCGTGGAAGGTGATCACGCGGCCGGACGCGGAGAACACCACGTCCTCGCCGGTGCCGGCGGTGCCGCCGATGCGGATCGAGACCGACTGGCCGGTCGCGTCCTTCATCTGCGAGGCCACGGTGCGCATCCAGATCAGCTCGTAGAGCCGGAACTGGTCGCCGGTGAGGCCGGTCTGCGCGGGCGTGCGGAAGCTGTCGCCGGCGGGGCGGATGGCCTCGTGCGCCTCCTGGGCGTTCTTGACCTTGTTGGCGTAGGTCCGCGGGGCGTCGGGGACGTACTCGGCGCCGTACAGCTCCTGGACCTGGGCCCGCGCCGCACCGATGGCCGCGCCGGAGAGCGTGGTCGAGTCGGTACGCATGTAGGTGATGAAGCCGTTCTCGTACAGCCGCTGCGCGACGCTCATCGTCGTCGAGGAGCTCATGCCCAGCTTGCGGCTGGCCTCCTGCTGCAGCGTGGTGGTGCGGAACGGCGGGTACGGCGAGCGGCGGTACGGCTTGGACTCGACCGAGCGGACGTCGTACGTCGTGTCCTGGAGCGCCGCCGCCAGCGCCTCGGCCTTCGAGCGGTCCAGGTGGACCACGTTCTTCGCCGACGCCTTGAGCAGGCCGTCGTCGCCGAAGCTGGCGCCGGTCGCGACGCGGGCGCCGTCGACGGAGTAGAGCTTCGCGGGGAACATCCGCGGGTCCCGGTCGGCGCCCGCGTCGAAGGTGCCCTCCAGGTCCCAGTAGGAGGCCATCTTGAAGGCCATCCGCTCCTTCTCGCGGTCGACCACGAGCCGGGTCGCGACCGACTGCACGCGGCCGGCGGAGAGGCCCGACATGACCTTGCGCCACAGGACCGGGCTGACCTCGTAGCCGTAGAGCCGGTCGAGCAGGCGGCGGGTCTCCTGCGCCTCCACGAGGTCCATGTCGAGCTCGCGCGGGTGGGCCGCGGCCTCCTGGATCGCCGGCTTGGTGATCTCGTGGAAGACCATCCGGTGGACGGGGATGTTCTTCGGCTTCAGCTCGTCCAGCAGGTGCCAGGCGATCGCCTCGCCCTCGCGGTCACCATCGGTGGCGAGGAAGAGCTCGTCGGCGTCCTTGAGCAGGCTCTTCAGCTTGGAGATGTGCGTCTTCTTGTCGCGCGGCACCACGTAGTACGGCGTGAAGTCGTGGTCGACGTCGATCGCGAGGCGTCCCCACGGCTCGTTCTTGATCTTCGCCGGGGTGTCGGCCGCGTTGGTCGGGAGGTCGCGGATGTGACCGATCGAGGACTCCACGACGAAGCCGTCGCCGAGGTACCCGCCGATGGTCTTGGCCTTGGCCGGTGACTCGACGATCACCAACTTGTGTGCCACTGGGAAGCGCCTATCTGCTGTGCTGGATCTGTGCGTGGGGAGTGCTCGATCCCGAGTCGAGCCGTCTCACGGCGCATCACGGTAGCGCGTGTTGTCCAGTCCTCCGCTTCCCGCGGGCCGCTCTGTGGGCGGCCTCACCTCACCCGCAGGCCCGCCACGGTCGACTTCTGGAGCCCCAGGTAGTGCTGGTTCCCGATCGGCACGACCATGAGGAAGACGCCGTACGACTGCTTGTTCCCGGTGTCCACGACGACCACCTGGGCGGTGTCGCCCTTCGCCGTCGTGGTCGGGGTGTTGACCCGGATGTCCTGCACCAGCGAGAACGCGCGGTGGCCGTCGACGGTGACGCTCTTGGCCGACAGGTCCTTGATGCTCGTGACCCCGGTGTAGAGGACCGGGTTGTTGGCGGCGCACGCGAGCACCGCCCGCGCGGCCTGCTCCAGGCCGGTGAAGCCGCTCGAGCGCGGCAGGCCACCGATCACGAGGGTGGACGCCCAGTTGGTCGCCACGGTCTTCGCGGACGCCTGCGCGCCGCTGGCGAACGGGAACTGGACGGGGGCGTTGCCGAGGACCCGGTAGCCGTGCGGGTTCGCGACGGTCAGCCCGCCACCGGTCAGCGTGGCGCCCTTCGGGATCGAGCCGGTGCCTCCGGCGAGCCCGCCGTAGCACTGCACGGCGGTCGGGGTGACCGTGCCGAGCGGGGAGGCCGGGACCAGCGGGACGGACGGGGAGGTGCCGGGGACCCCGGGCTCGGTCGGGGTGGGGGTCGGGGTGTCGGTCGCGGCGGGTGGCTGCGCGCTCGGGGAGCCGTTGGCGTCGTTGCCGAGGGTGCGGACCGCCACGAACGCGATGATCGCGAGCAGCACCAGGAACGCCACCGCACCGCTGGCGATCGCGATCGTGCGGCCGGTGGCAGAGCCGCCCGGCGAGGCCGGCGTGGGCGCGCCCGGCATCGGGCTCCACTGCGGCGGATCCGGGAGGGCGCCGTACGTCGCCGGGGGCTGGGGTGCCGGGGGCGCCGGCGGGGGTGGTGGTGTGGGAGTGATCGGCGGGGCCGGCGGGACGATCGGCTGCTGTTGCTGCTGGGGCTGTGCCTGGCCGAACGGGTCGGTGCTGGTCGTCTGGCTCCAGGCGTGTCCGTCCCAGTAGCGGTACGTGTTCGGGGCGCCCGCGGGGTCCGGGTACCAACCTGCGCTCGTCACCCCGCCAGTGTGCCAGCGGGGTCGTCAGGGTGAGCGGACCGGAAACCGGTCCGCTCGACCTGACGGCCGGGTCAGGAGAGGAAGCCCTCGCGCACCAGGTCGGCGATCTCGGGCAGGTAGACCTCGCGCAGGCTGGCCGGGTCGCGGTCGAGCAGCTGAGCGACGGCGTCCAGGATCTGGCCGATGGCGAGCTCGCCGTCGCAGGCGCCCACGACGGCCGCGACCACGGTGTCGGCCTGGCGGGCCCGGCGGAATCCGCGCTGCTGGCGCAGGACGATCGTCGAAGGGTCCTCGGCGCCGGCCGGGCCCTGGGTCTCCTGGACGACGTCCTCGCGCAGCGTGAGGCGGGAGTCCGCGCCGACGGTGGCGGCAGCGGCGACCTGGTCGGCCCAGGCACCGATGGCCGGGGCGATGGGCTGCTCCACGTCGTAGGGCCACTCGAGCAGCTCGACGGCGGGCAGCGGGCTGCCGCTGCGGTGCAGGTTGATCCAGCCGAAGCCGATGCCGCCGACGCCCTGGTGCTCGAGCCAGGACAGCCAGGTGTCGTAGCGCTCGGCGTACTGCCTCCGGTCGCCGCCGGTGGCGGGGTGGTGGCCGGAGTCCTTGAGCCAGAGCTCGACGTACGACGCCGGGTCGAGCACCTCGCGCTGCACGACGAAGGCGTCGCAGTCCGCCGGTAGCCAGCTGCCGATCCGCTCCTCCCACGGGCGGCCCTCGTCGATCACCCAGTTCGCCAGGACCTGGCACCAGCCGCCCTCGGTGAGGTGGTCCGGCGCCGTCCGCACGATGTGCTCGACCACGCGGTCACCCGGGAGGCCGGAGTCGCGGTAGACGAGCCGCTCGCCGGTGGCCGGCGAGATCACGAACGGCGGGTTGGTCGCGATGAGGTCGAAGCGCTCGTCCTGCAGGCCCTCGAAGAAGCTGCTGGCGCGGACGTCGACCTTGTCGTCGACCTCGTTGAGGAAGGCGTTGAACCGCGCCATCGCGAGCGCGCGCTGGTTGACGTCGGTGGCGACCACGCGGTCGGCGTGCTCGGCCAGGTGCAGCGCCTGCACGCCGCAGCCGGTGCCGAGGTCGAGCGCGCTCGTGACGTCGTGGCGCAGGGTGAGCTGCGCCAGCGACGACGACGCCTGGCTGATGCCGAGCACGTAGTCGCCGCTGACGACGGTGGGGGTGCCGTCCAGGCCGGGCGTCAGGTCGCTGACCACCCAGAGGTCGGCGCTCTCGACGGCGTACGGACGACAGTCCATGCGTGCAGCGACCTCGCTGACGCTCTGCGCGAGGAAGCCGGCCGCGGCCATCTCGTCGACGAGCCCGGGGAGCGCGCGCTCGGCGTCGGCGCGGTCGACCTCGCGCTGCAGCAGGAACAGCTTGATGAGCGTGGCCAGGGGGCCGGAGTCGCGGGCGGTACGTCGCAGCGCGGGCGTCGTCTCGTTGCGTGACAGCGCGGCGTGCGCGGCCTCCCCGAGGAGCTCGCTGACCGCGTCGTAGGTGAAGTCGGCGGCCTCGAGGGCGGGGCGCAGGCGGGCGGCGAGCTCAGGTCCCAGGGTCACGGGTCGAGGTTAGAGGGCGTCGGTGCGACGGTGCACGGCACGTTCGGCGAGGAGCATGACCGCGATGATGGCGGCGATGACGGTGAGCTCCTCGGACGTGCCGGCGGCCGTGCCGACCGGGATCGCGGCGAGCACCAGGACCGCGGCGAGCGCGCGCGGCGTCGCCGATGCGTGGCGGAGAACAAGACGGAAGCCCACCAGGCCGAGGAGGTACGCCGAGGCGCCCGCCGCCACCAGCACGGCGGCCTCCGTCTCGGCCGGAGCAGCCAGGTCGGGCAGGCCGACCCGGGTGCCGCCCGCGATGGCGACCACGCCACCGAGCATCAGGACGTGGGTGAGGTCGTAGCCGACCAGGGCCCGGATGCCGCGGCGCTCCGGGGCGAAGTCCCGCAGCGCGGCCTCACCGGCGTCGTCCTCGCCGTCGAAGTAGCACCACCACAGCGCGAACGCGGCGAGCAGGCCGCCGACGGTGCCGAGGACCAGGTGGATCGTGACGACCTCACCGAGGGCCGCGCTGGCGACGCTCAGCAGCGACTCGCCGAGCACGATGATCACCATCAGCCCGTGCCGTTCGGCGAAGTGCGCGACGGCGACGGGGAAGCCCGCGACGAAGCCGAGCAGCGGCGGCACCCACTGGAGCAGCACGGCGGCGACCCAGAGCAGCCAGCGGAACGGCCCGTGGACGTACGCCGCTGCCAGGATCAGCCCGGCCGCGGCGAGGTTGGTGCTGCCGATCCGGACCATGGCGCCGAAGGTCCCCGAGTGACCGAGGGTGAGGAAGGCGATCGTGTGCACCACGGTCAGCCCGAGGTAGGAGACGCCGAACGCCACGGCGTCGCTCCCGAACGCGCCGGGGACGGCGAGCGACACGACGAAGAAGGCGAACATCCCGGCGGCGAGCGCCACCCGCTGGCGCCAGACGGAGCCGCCCAGGGCGTTGGTCAGCCACGAGAACCCGCCGTACATCCAGTAGACGGCGAGCAGCTCGAGGGCGGCGTGCAGCGGGCCGTGCCAGCGGCCCTCCTCGAGGACGTTGGACAGCTGGGTGACGACGAAGACGAAGACGAGGTCGAAGAACAGCTCGAGGGTCGAGACCCGAAGGGTCTCGTCCGCCTCGACGGGCTCCTCGCTCAGGCGAGCGCCGCCTCGGGCGACTCGTGGATCACGAAGACCTTCGCCAGACCCGTGATCTTGAAGATCTTGAGCAGGCGGTCGTTGTTGCAGATCAGCTCGAGGCTGCCCCCGTTGGCGCGCACCTTCTTCAGCCCGCCGACCAGGACACCGAGACCGGTGGAGTCGAGGAACTCGACCGCGGTCATGTCCACGACCAGCTCATAGGTGCCCGCCGCCACGAGATCGGTGATGGTGTCGCGCAGCTTGGGCGCGGTGTACACATCGATCTCGCCGCCCACGGCGACGATCGTGCGGCTCCCCACCACACGCGTCGACAGCGTCAAGTCCACGACTACTCCAGAGATTTCCCGACTTCTCAGCGCTGCTATCAAACCACGGCCGGGAAACTTGCGCACGACAACGAGGAGACTGTCACACGGCCGTCACACGGCGGCGGGACGTGCCGTACGTCGGCGGGGCGTGTCACGATCGTGCGGTGAGCGCAGTTCCGGTCCCCGAGCCCGCGGGAGGGATCGACGTCGCCGCCGTCCTGGAGCGGCTGACGGCGGCGCCCGGCCGGGCCGACCGGCTCACCCACCTGGAGCTGTTACCGGCGCGCGCCGCCGTGACCGCGGCGTGGCCGTCCTGGGCCGATACCGAGGTGGTGGCCGGCTACCGCCGGCGGGGCGTCGACCGGCCCTGGCGGCACCAGGTCGCGGCGGCCGACGCAGCGCGACGGGGCGAGCACGTCGTGCTCGCGACCGGCACCGCCTCGGGCAAGTCCCTGGCCTACCTGCTGCCGGCCCTGACCGCGATCCGGGAGGCGCGGGGGCCGCGGGGACAGCGCGGCGCCAGCGTGCTCTACCTCGCCCCGACCAAGGCACTGGCCCAGGACCAGCGGTCGGCGATCGAGGGGCTCGGGCTCGACGTCCGCGTCGCGACCCACGACGGCGACTCGACCCCGGAGCAGCGCGAGTGGACGCGCGACCACGCGGAGTACGTGCTGTCCAACCCCGACATGCTGCACCGCTCGCTGCTCCCGGGGCACGCGCGCTGGGCCCGCTTCCTCGGCTCGCTGCAGCTCGTGGTCATCGACGAGTGCCACCACTACCGCGGCGTCTTCGGGGCGCACGTCGCCCAGGTCGTGCGCCGGCTGCGCCGGGTGTGTGCGTCGTACGGCGCCGAGCCGGTCTTCGTGCTGGCCTCCGCGACCGTCGCCGAGCCCGAGGTGGCGGCCCGGCGGCTGACGGGCCTGCCCGTGGCGGCCGTGACCGAGGACTGCTCCCCGCGGGGCGAGACGGCGATCGCGCTGTGGGAGCCGCCACTCACCGAGCACACCGGCGAGCAGGGCGCTCCGGTCCGTCGCCCGGCGACCTCCGAGACGGCCGACCTGCTCACCGACCTGGTGATCGACGACATCCGCACCCTGGCGTTCGTGCGGTCGCGGCGCGGTGTGGAGACGGTCGCGCTGCGCGCCTCGGAGTGGCTCGCGGAGGTGGATCCGGCGCTGCGCGACCGCGTGGCGGCGTACCGCGGTGGCTATCTGCCCGAGGAGCGCCGTGCCCTCGAGGACGACCTGCGCGCCGGTCGCCTGATCGGGATGGCGGCGACCAACGCCCTCGAGCTCGGCATCGACGTGCACGGCCTCGACGCCGTCATCGTGGCGGGCTACCCCGGCACGCGCGGCGCCTTCTGGCAGCAGGTCGGCCGGGCCGGGCGCAGCGGGGGCGCGGCCCTGGGGATGCTGGTGGCCCGCGAGGACCCGCTCGACACCTACCTCGTGCACCACCCGGAGGCGCTGCTGGGCGCACCCGTGGAGGGCACCGTGTTCGACACCGACAACCCGTACGTCCTCGGACCGCACCTGTGCGCGGCCGCCCAGGAGCTGCCGCTGCGGGCCGACGAGCTCGCGCTCTTCGGACCGCGGACCCGCGAGGTGCTGGGCGGGCTCGTGGAGGTCGGCCTGCTGCGCCGGCGCGCGACGGGCTGGTACTGGACCGACAGCCGGCGCGCCGCCGACCTCGCCGACATCCGGTCGACGGGTGGCGCGGCCATCCAGCTCATCGAGGGCGGGAGCGGCCGGGTGGTCGGCACCGTGGACGGAGGCCGCGCACACTCGGTCGCACACGAGGGTGCGGTGTACCTGCACCGGGGCGAGACCTGGTTGGTCGAGTCGCTCGACCTCGAGGAGCACGTCGCGGTGATGGAACGCAGCTCGGTCGCCTACAGCACCACGGCCCGCGAGGTCACCGACATCACGATCGTGACGGAGACCGAGGCCGAGCCGTGGGGTGCGTGCCGGCTCGCCACGGGCACCGTCGACGTGTCGAGCCGGGTGACCTCCTTCCTGCGGCGGCGGGCCGTGACCGGGGAGGTCATCGACGAGACGCCGCTCGACCTGCCCGAGCGCACGTTGCGCACCACGGCTGTCTGGTGGACCGTGCCGCCGGAGGTCGTGGAGGCGACCGGGATCGATCCTGCGGACCTCCCCGGTGCGGCCCACGCGGCCGAGCACTGCTCGATCGGGCTGCTCCCCCTGTTCGCGACCTGCGACCGGTGGGACATCGGCGGGGTGTCGACCGCCCTGCATCCCGACACCGGGCAGCTGACCGTCTTCGTGCACGACGGTCACCCGGGTGGTGCCGGCTTCGCGGCGCGGGGCTACCGCACCGCCCGCGCCTGGCTCACCGCCACCCGCGAGACGATCGCCGCCTGCGAGTGCGAGGCGGGGTGCCCGTCGTGCATCCAGTCGCCGAAGTGCGGCAACGGCAACGACCCGCTGGACAAGCGGGGAGCGGTGCTGCTCCTCGACGCACTGCTCGACTCCTGAGGCGTCACGGCGCGGGGCCGGCCCGGGACTCGGCCACCAGGTCGGCGGTCTGACCGAGCCAGTGCGGCCCCGCGGCGGTCACGCGCACCCGGACATCGGTGCCCTGGACGGCGCACGCGGACAGGACCGTGGCGTTGGCGGCGGCGAGCCGTCCCGCCTCGGCGCAAGCGTCACCACCGGACTGCAGCACCCCGGCCGCGGCCAGGGCGGCGAGGTCGGCGGCGGCCTGGGCCCGACGGTGGGCGGCGACCATCGCGGCGGCGACCCCCAGCGCCGCGCCGATCAGGACCAGCACACCCAGCACCGCCACAACCATGACGGTCGCGCCGCCCCGCTCGGCCCGTCCTCCCCTGCCGCCCCGGCCGGCCCTCACGGCGCGTCGCCCTCAGCGAGGGCGACCGCCCGGGCGTGCACGTCGGCACCCGGGAGGAAGCCGAACAGCCCACCGGGGCCGGCGACCGTGCCACCCGCCGTCGCGATCACCTGCCCACCGGCGGTCGTCACGGCGACGGTCACCCCGTCGGGAGCCACGCGCTGACCGGCAGCGAGTGCAGCCGCGGGGTCGTCACCCCGCGCCGCCGCACGGGCCGCCTCCCGCGCGGCATCGACCGTCCGCACCTGCGCCGCGCCGACCGAGAGCAACCAGACCAGGCCCAGGGTCACCGCGAACAGCAGCGGGAGCCCCATCGCCAGCTCGGCCGTCGCCGCGCCCCGCTCGGTGCGTCGCACGACTCAGCCGATGCCGAGCAGCGACAGCACGTGGGCGAAGAGCGTCTTCAGCAGCTGGTCGCCGAAGCCGCCGGTCAGCAGCTTGAACAGCAGACCGGCGAGGCCTGCCCCCGCGGCCGTGCCCACGGCGTACTCCGCGGTCGTGATGCCCCGCTGGTCCTGCTTCTTCCTCTGGCTCATCTGGTCTCCTCAGGCGTTGCTGCGACCGCCCGGTGCGGTCGTGGGAGGACCACCCTGCGCCGCGCATCCGACGCCCGGGTCGACGCGCCCGGTCCGGCTGTGGACGGAGCCGGCCATCCACAGTCCCGCGCCCGGAAACCGGCATGGAATGGGGCTTCTGGGGTCCACCACCTACCAGCGGATCGCTGCGGCCAGGCCGGCGACGAGCGGGACGATGCCGAGCAGCAGGAACGACGGGAGCAAGCAGACGCCGAGGGGCACCGCGGCGCGGACCCCTACCGCGCGCGCCCGGTCCTCCACCCGCGACCGCGCGCTGCGGGCCAGCTCCTCACCCAGCCGCTCGATCTCGGCGACGACCGGCGCACCGGTCCGGTGCACCCGCGCAAGGGTGCGGCCGAGCGGGGCGAGCACGTCGTCGGCGGCGAGGGAGCCCCATACCTCGCCCGGGTCGCCGCCCAGCTCCAGCCGCGCGGCCAGGGCGGTCAGCCGGTCGGCCGCTGCCCCGGGCAGGGCCCTGGCCACCAGTCCGATGGCGGTCGCGGGCGCCATGCCGGCCCGCAGCGCCGAGGCCAGCAGGGCGACGACGTGCGGCAGGTCGCGGCGTACCTCCTCGCGGCGGCGACGTACGCCGGCGGGCTCGATCCGACCCGCCACCACCCACACCACGGCGGCGATCGCGACACCGGCGGGGACGGTCAGGGACCCCCCGACGAGCATCCCACCGCCGGCGCCGGCCAGCGCCGCCCACAGCCATCTCCCGCGACGCAGCAGGCCGTCGGCCGGCGCGGGACCGGTGGGTCCTGCGTCGGCCGAGGGCACCGCCGGTGTCGGGGCGAGGAGGAGCGCGATGCCAGCGGCCGCGCAGACGACGGCGAGCGCGCTCATCGCTCCTGCTCCACGTCGGCGGCGAGTGCCTCGATCCAGGTCAGCCCGGCGATGCCGAAGCCGACGCCTCCGGCGAGGCACGCCCAGCCGAGCGGCTGGTGCAGCAGGAACCCCCACGGATCCGACCCGGCGCCGGTGCCGAGGACGAGCGCGGCGACCGGGAGGGCGGCCACCAACCGGGCGGTGGCCCGGGCCGAGGCGAGCTCGCCGGCGACGACGCGACGGGTCTGCTCGGCGGCCCGGAGCTCGTCGGCGACCCGACCGAGTGCGTCGGCGAGGCCGTGACCGGTCCGGTGCGCGACCTGCCACGCGGCCGCGGCGACGCGCAGGTCGCCGGCGCCGGGGAGGGCCGCGAGCTGCCGCAGGGCCTGGGGTACGTCGCCGCCGGACGCCGCCGTCCGGGCCGCGGGCGCCATCTCCCGCCAGTCGTGCGCGGCGAGCGCGAGCGCGTCGGCAGGAGCCTGGCCGGCACCCAGCTCGACCCGCAGCGCGTCACACAGCTCGACGACCCGGGTGCGGTTCGTGGCGGCGCGGGCTGCCAGTGCCCGACGTCGCCACAGCCGCAGGGCCGCCAGGAGTGCCACCGCGCCGATCGCGGCGACGACCACCACCGAGCGGTCGACCCACGCCACCACCGCGACCAGCACCCCGACGGCGACCCAGGGCGGGACCGACCGACGACGAGTCCTTCGGTCCGCCACGGCGGCAGGCGGCGGCACGGCGAGCCACGCGACGCCGGCCGATGCCAGCAGCACCCAGCCGCTCATCGCCGCCGCCCCTCGATCAGGTCCACCAGATGGTCCGCGGCCGGTCCTGCCTGGAACCGTCCGTCACGTCCCACCGTGCCGGCGGTGACGGTGCGGACCAGGCCGGAGCCGGTGCGTTCGAGCAGCGCGATCTCGCCGAGCCGGCGGCCGTCCCGGTCGCGGACCATGTGCAGCACCACGTCCAGGGCGGACGCCAGCTGGCTGTGGGCGGCCTCCCGGCCCAGACCCGCGGTGAGCGCGAGCGCCTCGACGCGCGCCGGTACGTCGGCCGCCGAGTTGGCGTGCAGCGTGCCGCACCCGCCCTCGTGGCCCGTGTTCATGGCGGCGAGCAGGTCCACGACCGCCGCGTCGCGGACCTCGCCGACGACCAGCCGGTCGGGCCGCATCCGCAGCGCCTGCCGGACCAGGTCACGCAGCACGACGGCACCGCCGCCCTCGATGTTCGGCGGTCGGGCCTCGAGCCCGACCACCTGCGGGTGGGCGGGCCGCAGCTCGGCGGCGTCCTCGGCGACCACGATCCGCTCACCGTCCGGCACCGCACCGAGCAGCGCGGACAGCAGCGTGGTCTTGCCGCTGCCCGTCCCGCCGGAGACCAGGAACGCCAGTCGGGTCGCCACGACGAGCCGCACCAGCTCCGCGGTCTCGTCGGTCAGGGTCCTGGCCGCGCGCAGCTCCTCGAGGGTGAACCCGCCGGCCCGCGGCACCCGCAGCGAGATCGCGGTGCCGGGATGGGCCAGCGGCGCCAGGACCGCGTGGCAGCGCGTGCCGTCGGGCAGCCGGACGTCGGCGTACGGCGCCGCGTCGTCCAACCTCCTCCCTCCGCTCGCGACCAGTCGTTGCGCCAGCCGCCGGCACTCCTCCTCGGAGCCGATCCGGACGTCGGTGACCTCCGGGCCGGCGCCGCGGTCGATGCGGACCGGTCCGGGCCCGTTGACGAGGACGTCGGTCACGCCGGGCGTGCGGAGCAGCGGCTCGAGCGGCCCGGCGCCCACGACATCGCGCCGGAGCGCCTCGTAGACCGCCAGCACGGTCGCGTCACCGACCGGTCGGCCGGTCGCGCGCAACGCCTCGGCCACCCGGTGCGGGGAGAGCTCGCCCGGCGAACGGGCGAGGTGCGAGCGCGCGGCCTCCAGCAACGGAGCGAGCACGGCGTCCATCACGCCCGCCCCTCGACCGCGGCGAGGATGTCCGCGCAGGCCCGCGCCAGCGGACCGCGCGCCGAGCGGAGCGGCCCGAGGCCCAGGTCGATGCTCTCGGACACCCCGCGCTGCTCGCGCATCTGCGTCACGACGGGCATCCGCACCGCCTTCGCGACCTCGGCGGCGCTCAGCGACTCGCCCCGCAGCACGAGGCCCACGTGGGGATGCTCCCCGAACCGTGCCCGCATCCGCGCCGCGCCCGCCACGCCGGTCACGCCCGCGACGGTCATCACCAGGAGCTGGTCGCAGCGTGACGCGAGCTCGTCGACGAGCCGGTCGGGGGTGCGGGGCAGGTCGAGCACGACCGTGCGGTGGCCGCGTCGGGCCGCCGACAGCGCCTCGCGCACGGCGAAGGCCTGGAGCGTCTGCGGCTCGGCGTCGACGTACCACGAGAGCACACCGAGCCGCCCACGTCGCGGCAGCGCCTCGCGCAGGGCGCGCGCCGAGAGCCGGCCCGTCGTCGAGCAGAGCGCGTCCCACCGGAAGCCCTCGGTGGTCTCCACACCGAGGACCCGGTCCAGCCCCGGGCCCTGCGGGTCGCAGTCGATCACCGCGGTCTCGCCGCTGCGCTGGGCCCACTGCCCCAGCGCGCAGGCGAAGGTGGTCGCTCCGGCCCCGCCGGTGCCGCCGATCACGCCGATGACGTGGCCGCGCTCGGGCCGGTCCTCGGTGATGTCGGCGAGCAGCTCGACGACCCAGCCGGCCGAGACGGTCACGTCGACGACCTGCCGCGCGCCGAGGGCGAGCGCCAGCGGGTAAGCGCGGTCGGGCGCCGGGCCACGGCTCACCAGGTAGGTGTGGTCGCGCGACTCGGGGGCGACCTCGGCCAGGGACTCGGCGAGGTCGGCCCCGACGAGCACGACGGGGGCGCGCGCCCAGCGGCGTACGGCCTCGAACGGGTCGCGCGCGACGTCGGGAGCGACGTCGGCGGCGGCGGTGAGCTGCATGAGCTCGTTGAGCAGGGCGTCATCGGTGGTCACCAGGAGGGGTGCGGGTGTTGTGGTCATGACCATCTCCTCGCCGACCACCGACATCGCCACGCCACCGCCCCTCAGGCCTGTGGACAGCGACGGCCATCCACAGCACACGCGCCCACAAGTGCACCGCTTCGTGACGGGAGTGTCAGGATGTGCGCATGGCGGGCCGACCAGCGGCGTTCTTCGACCTCGACAAGACGATCATCGCCAAGTCGAGCGTGTTGGCGTTCAGCAAGCCGTTCCAGGCCGGGGGCCTGATCTCCCGTCGCTCGGTGCTGCGCTCGGCGTACGCCCAGTTCCTCTTCATGGTGGGCGGCGCGGACCACGACCAGGTCGAGAAGATGCGCCAGTTCATGTCGCACCTCGTCGCCGGCTGGGACGTCGCCACCGTGCGCGAGATCGTCGCCGACACGCTGCACAACGTCGTCGACCCGATCGTGTACGACGAGGCGGTACGGCTCATCGAGGAGCACCACGCCGCCGGCCGCGACGTCGTCATCGTGTCCACCTCCGGCAGCGAGGTGGTCGAGCCGATCGGCGCGATGCTCGGCGCCGACCGCGTCGTCGCCACCCGGCTCGCGGAGGAGGACGGCCGCTACACCGGCGAGATCGACTACTACGCCTACGCCGAGGAGAAGGCCAACGCGATCCGCGAGCTCGCGGCCGTCCGCGGCTACGACCTCGAGCGCAGCTACGGCTACAGCGACTCGATCACCGACGTCCCTCTGCTCGAGGCCGTCGGCTTCCCGCACGCGGTGAACCCGGACAAAGAGCTGCGCAAGGTCGCGGCCGAGCGCGGCTGGCCGGTGCTGGTCTTCGTCAAGCCGGTCGCTCTGCAGTCCCGGCTCCCGCTCCCCCCGCCGAAGCCGACCCTCGCCGCGCTCGCGGTGGGCGGCGTCGTCGCGGTCGGGGCGGCGGTCTGGATCGGCGTACGCCGTTCCCGCGACACGGCCTGACCGGGCTCCTCTGGCCGCCCCTCAGGCCCGGTCCGTCGTCGGCGCAGACCCGACCACCGTCCCCCGGATCGGCCGCAAATACAAGCCTTGAACCTCACCGATCCCCGGCGTAGAAAGGGCACCAAGAACTAGATAGAGCAACACGTGACCCCGGTACCCACGCGGCGATCTACCCTTCCGAATTGGGCGCTGACCACCCGGGAGACTCCCGAGGCAGTAGTTGATGATGCACGCCTGGTAGCCAACGGATCACGTGTCAGCAGTGGCACCGAGGTCGTTCAGGCCCCGGTGCCACTTGCATGTCCGGGGCAGCGCGTCGTGGCTACTCGGCAGCCCGCCGCAGCGGGCTGGCCTCCGCGGCGGCGGCGTACGCCTCGGCGGAGTAGAGCAGCCAGGAGTGGCGGCCGGCGGGGGTGCCGCTGGCCCAGCCGCGCAGGTTCGACTCGTACTGGGCGCGCAGGGCGAGGTGGGCGGCCTCGGGGACGGTGAGCGACTTCTCGTCGACGCCGCGGGCCACGAGGACCAGCCGCTCGACCGCCCGGGCGACGATGCCGTTGTGGCTCGGGAAGGGCGCGGCCGTGGCCAGGTCGGCATGCACGATCGCGGCGATGCCGAGCGCCGGAGCGTCGGACGGGGTGGAGATCAGCTCGGCGACGGCGCGCAGCACCTCGGCCGACGACGCGTCGCGCGGTCGCCCGAGGCGCTCGGCCGGGAGCGACGTGGCGGCGGCGAGGGCGTGGATGCGCGCCAGCGCCTGCAGCGGCTGGGTGCGCAGCGCCGGCGCGAGGCCGAGCAGCTCGGTCGAGAGGCGTACGGCGTCCTGGGCGATCTCGTCGCCCGCGCCGGCCCGCACCTGGGCGAGCGTGGACGCGGATCCCTCGAGCGCCGCGCTCGCGTGCGCGCCGCGCAGCAGCGACTCGGCGGTCGTCTCGGGGCTGGTACGACGCAGCCCGCGATCACGCAGCACGACGTCGATGCCGTCCCGGGCTCCGGCGTACGCCGACGGCACACCCTCGAGCGACTGCAACCAGCCGGCGGTGGCGGCGGGCAGGTCGGACACGCCGCCCAGCCTAGGAGACCTCAGCCGACCGGCGTGAACCGGATCGGGAAGCGGATCGCCCCCGTGTTGCCGCTCACCGGCAGCCACTCGCCCGGGCCGTCGGGCTCGGCGTCGGGCATCCGCTCGGCGAGCAGCGGGAGCGCGACGGCCATGTCGATGCGCGCGACGAAGTGGCCGAGGCAGTGGTGGACGCCGCCACCGAAGCCCATGTGGGTCGGCCGCGGCGAGGTGATGTCGAAGTCGGTGACCGGCATCGCGCGCGGGTCGGTGCCGACGCTGTGCGAGAGCAGCTGGACGATGCCGCCCTTGGGGATCAGCAGCCCGTTGACCTCGACGTCCTCGAGCGCCTCGCGGGTGATCCAGGTGACCGTCGGGTTGACCCGCATGACCTCCTCGACCGCGTTCGGGCCGAGGTCGGGGTTGGCGCCGAGCAGCTTCCATTGGTCCGGGCGCGCGAGCAGCGTCTGCAGCGCGAGACCGAGCTGGTTGCGGGTGGTCTCCATGCCCGCGAACACCAGGAAGACCAGGGCGACCCCGAGCTCCTCGGCGGACAGCCTCTCCTCCTGCTGGGCCCGCACGAGGTCGCTGACCAGGTCGTCGGTGGGGTGCGCGGTGCGGTCGGCGACCACCTCGCCGACGTACCCGTACAGGCCGTCGAGGGCCGCCTCGATGCGCGGCAGGTCCGCTTTGAGGTTGACCCCGAAGCTCTTGCCGAGGTCGTCGGCCCAGTGCGCGACCTGCGGCCACTCCTCGTCGGGCAGGCCGAGCAGCCCGCAGATGATCCGCGAGGCGTACGGCTCGGCGAACTCGGAGATGAACTCGACCTCGCCGCGAGAGGCGAACCCGTCGATCAGCTCGGTCGCGATCTGCTGGAAGCGCGGGCGCATCGCCGCGATCGGCCGCTGCTTGAACGCCGGGAACAGCAGCCGCCGGATGCGCGTGTGCTCCTCACCCTCGAGCGCGAGCAGGGTCTTGGCCCACCAGTCGTGGAACGGGCCGCCGTGGATGCCGTTCTGCGCCGGCCACTGCGCGGTGCCCTGCTGGAAGCGGCGGTCCTTGAGGATCGCGTTGGCCTCCTCGTAGCGCAGGACGGCCAGCCCGTAGTTCGTCTCGGCGTACCAGCTCTGCTCGCGCGCCTCGTGGACCGCCTCGGACGTGACGTCGAAGGACAGGTCGCTGAGGTCGAACCGCGGGATCTGCATGGAGGCATCGTCGCGACCCGGTCTCCCGGGCGGCAAGGCGGGGTCGCGCAGCAACCGTCTCGGATCCGAGACGTCAGGGTCCCTGAGGTACGACGCGCGCCGCGAAGCCCGCCAACGCCGCGGCGAACCGGTCGGGGTGGGCCAGGTGGGCCAGGTGACCGCCGCCGGGCGGCAGCACCACGACCTCGAGGTCGGCCACGTGGGAGGCCAGGTGGTCGCGCACCGGGGCAGGCGGGTCCTCCGCGGCGACGTACAGGAAGGGCGCGGTGACCGCGTCGAGCAGACCGTCCACCAGCGTCTGCATCTGCGGCGGCGACGTGGTCAGCGGCGTGTGCCAGTGGTCCAGGACGAGCGCCTGCTCGACCCGCCGGGTGCCGGCGACCCGGCTGCGCTCCGGCTCGGGCAGCCGGTCGACCCCGATGCTGTCCTCGAACGGCGCGAACGCGGCGCCGAAGTCCGGGCCGCGGAGCGCGTCGGCCAGCTGCTGCACGAACCCGGCGAACGGACCGACCACGAACGGCTGATCGACGTCCACCACCCCGCTGACCGGGTGGTTCGCGGCATAGCCCAGGGCCACCATCGCGCCGGCGGAGTGCCCCACCACGACGGGTCGCGCGACCCCGATCTCCTCGAGGGTGGCGTGCAGCCGCTCGACCACCTGCAGCGGATCGGCCCCGGAGCCGGTCGAGTCCCCGTGGCCGGGCAGGTCGACGGCGACGCAGCGGAACCGGTCGCGGAGCCGCTCCACTGCCGGGTCCCAGGTACGCCGGCTGAAGGTCAGCCCGTGCACGAGCACGAGCGGCGGGCCGGATCCCGTGTCGTCGTACGCGAGCAGGTCGTCGTCCGCCATGAGGGCACTGTAGTGGCGCGTCCACCCCCGCGGCGCTGCCGATTTTTCGAGCCCCGCGGGCGTAGCCTTGCGCTGATGTCGGAGCAGAACTCACCAGATCTCGCCCTGTCGTTCGGGAGCGTGGTCGACGCGTACGACCGGGCCCGGCCCGGCTACCCGCTGGACGCCGCCCGCTGGCTGACCGGCGGCGAGCCGGCGACCGTGCTCGAGCTGGGTGCCGGCACCGGCAAGCTGACCGAGCAGCTGCTCGCCCTGGGGCACGACCTGCACGCGACCGAGCCCGACCCGCAGATGTTCGACCGCCTCACCCAGCGCTTCCCGGAGCTGCGGGTGACGCAGAGCGGCGCCGAGGAGATCCCGGTCCCCGACTCCAGCATCGACGTCGTGGTGGTGGGTCAGGCCTACCACTGGTTCGACAAGGAGCTCGCGCTGCCGGAGATCGCGCGGGTGCTCAAGCGCGGCGGTCATCTCGCCCTGGCCTGGAACATCAAGGACGAGACCATTCCGTGGGTCAGGCGGCTCGGCCGGCTGCTCGGCGTCTCCGAGGCGGAGCGCAGCGCCGGCCCGGACGAGGCCCTGGAGGAATCGCCGTACTTCGGCATCCCCGACGAGGCGATCTTCAAGCACTGGCAGACCGTCGACCGCGACTCGATCCAGGACCTGGCCCTCTCCCGATCCACCATCTCGACGCTTCCGCAGGGCGAGCGCGAGGCCAAGATCCGCGAGGTCCTGGCGTTCTACGACGACTTCGGGCGTGGGTACGACGGCATTCAGCTGCCCTACCTCACCAAGTGCTACCGCTCGGTGGTCGCGGTCAAGCCGCACCGGGCGCCCCGCCCTCCGGTGGAGGTCGCCACCGAGGACGCCGGGGAGAGCCTGGCCGAGGTGACCCGCGAGAACCCGGCGGTCGTCGACACCATGGGGGCCGGGACGTACGTCGGCGAGGAGACGGTCCCGCTCTCGGCGAACTACGTCCGCGACTACGACACCGGCAGCCTGCCCGCCCAGGACATCCCGGGCATCTCCGAGCCGCCCGCCGACGACGACTCCGGCGTGCTGCTCATCAACTTCCGCTGACGCGCGGCCCGGGAGCGGACCGATCGGGACGCCTGGGGCTGCTGCTCACTGCCGCGCGCCGACTCCGGTCCCACCAGTCACGATTGGTCCGCTGTGGGGTCAGGCGGCGGCGGAGACGAGCGCCCGCGCCCGGAGGGTGATCAGCTCGACCACGCAGCGGTGCGGGCCGATCAGGTCGGCGACGGCGGTGGCGCCGGCGGCCACCGCCTCGGAGCGGGCCCGGTCGGCGAAGTGGCCGGGAGCCAGCAGGTAGGGCGCGACGGCGTCGCCGGGGCGCACGACCTCGGCCGGCCGTGGGCCGAGCCCGGACAGCGTCGCCACCCGGACGGGTCCGCCCCAGGCGAGCGCCAGGAGGCGGGCCGCGGCGTCGAGGTCGGTCAGCGCGGCCGGGTCGGTGGAGCCGGCCGCGACGAGGACGACGGGTTGCGAGCGCCGGGCGCCGACGGCGACCAGCCGGTCGACCTGGGCGGACGCGAGCAGCGGGTCGGGGCCGAGCGGCCGGCCGACGGTGAGCTCACCCGCCTGGGCGGGCAGGTCGTGGCGCACGTGGTAGCCGGTCGACAGCAGCAGGGGTACGACGGCGGTGTCGGCCGCACCCAGCCCCGACGCCACGTCCGCCAAGAGGGGTGGGCAGAGCTCGACGTACGACGTCGTGGCGCTCCACCCGAGCCGCCGCCCCGCCATCGCGGTGAGCTCGGCAGCGACCAGGTTGCCGGCCGGGTTGCGGGTGCCGTGGGCGACGGTCACCAGTCGCGGGGTCCCCGCGAAGTTGTCGGCGGAGGAGCGCAGCGGGGGAGCCGAGAACTTCGTGGGGTGGCTACTCATTGCGCGACCGCCAGCCGGTAGCCCCGCTTCACCACGGTCTGGACGACGCGGGTGCCGAGGGCGGCCCGCAGCCGCGCCACGGCCATCTCGACGGCGTGCTCGGACCCCGCGGTCCCGGACGGCAGCGCGGCCAGCAGCTCGCGCCGCGAGACCACGATGCCGGGGTTGACCAGCAGCGCCTGGAGCACGGCGTACGGCGCCGGGGTGAGCTTGACCTCGACCCCGTCCAGCAGCACGTCGGTGCCGTGCAGCAGCAGGGTGTGGCCGGCCACCTCCAGGGTGGTGCCGGCGGCTCGCGAGGGCAGCTCGGCCTCGAGCTGCTTGACCATGGCGGCCAGCCGTGACCGCTCCGGGTAGATCGTCGGGACGCCCCACATCTCGAACGCGGCGGCGGTGACCGGCCCGACGCACGCGGCGATCACGTCGGCCTGGAAGGCGCCCTCGACCTCGTCACGGTGCCCGGTCGAGGTCGCGGCCTGCATCAGCGCGGCGACCGCGGGTGCCGCCGTGAAGGTGACGGCGTCGACCCGGCGCTGGGCGATGTCCTCGACCAGGCCGAACATCGGCTCGGGGTCCTCGGCGCCCTCGACCCGGTAGACGGTGACGGTGGTGACGTCGGCGCCCTGGCGGCGCAGCGCGTGCGCGGCCATCGACAGCGACTGCCCGTGCTCCTGGACCACGATCCGGCGGCCGGTGAGGTCGCGGCCGCGCAGGTGGGCGAGGACGTCGTCGAGCTGCTCGGACTCCGGGGCCCACAGCTCGCGCAGGCCGAAGCGCCGCAGCGCACCGACGCTCTTCGGACCGCGGGCCAGGATGTCGGCCTTGGCCAGGTGCGTGCGGAGCGGGTCGAGCAGACCCCATCGGTCGGCAGCGGTGAACCACGACTTCAGGCCGATCCCGGTGGTCGCCACGAAGATGTCGACCGGGTTCGCCAGGACCTCCTGGGTGGCGGCCCGGAGCGCCACCTCGTCGATGTGGTTGGGGTCCAGCGAGAGCGCCGGCGCGTGCACGACCTCGGCGCCGCGGCGCTCGAGCAGGGTGATCTGCTCCTCGGCCCGCCGGGCGGCGGTCACACCGATCCGGAATCCAGCCAGAGGGAGGTCGGTCACGACGCGATTGTCTCGCGGCGCGGCCCCACGACCACAACGCCGTCGTCGATGCGGACCTCGTAGGTGGGGATGACGACCGACGGGTCGTCCAGGCAGCGGCCGGTGCGCAGGTCGTACTTCTGCTTCAGCAGCGGGCTCGCCACGAAGGGTACCTCGGCGTCACCGACGACGATCGTGCCGACGATGCCCCGCGCGAGCACGGAGGCGTGCCCGATCGGGTCGTAGTTCGACAGGGCGAACACCTCGTCGTCGTGGGTCCGGATCACGGCGACCGCACGTCCGTGCACCAGGGCGGTCACGCCGCTCTCCTTGGTGATCTGGTCCAGCCGGCACACCGACTCCCACTCCTGCATCACGGCGCTCCTACGGTCTCGATACGGCGCTCGCTGGCGCTCGCGCCTGCTCGACCAACGGTGGGGAGGCCGAGCTCGACGGGGCCGGTGGTGAGGGCGGCCTGGATCTGGCCGCGCTCCTCGCTGAAGGTGATGTTCGGGTCCGGCGTACCGGGGGCGTTGACGAAGGACACGAAGCGGGCGAGCTTCTCGGGGTCCTCGATGGTGGCCTTCCACTCGTCGAAGTAGCTGTCGACGTGGACGGCCATGGCGGCCTCGAGCTCGGCGCCCAGGCCGAGGCGGTCCTCGACGACGACCTCGCGGACGCGGTCCAGGCCGCCCACCTCGTCCATCCAGTACGCCGTGCGCTGCAGCCGGTCCGCGGTGCGGATGTAGTACATGAAGAAGCGGTCCAGGTAGCGGATCAGCTCGTCCTTGGACAGGTCGCCGGCGAGCAGCTGGGCGTGGGCGGGGATGGCACCGCCGTTGCCCCCGACGTACAGGTTCCAGCCCTTCTCGGTGGCGATGATGCCGAAGTCCTTGCTCCGTGCCTCGGCGCACTCGCGGGCACAGCCCGACACCCCGCCCTTGAGCTTGTGCGGGCTGCGCAGGCCCCGGTAGCGCAGCTCGAGCTCGATGGCGAGGCCGACCGAGTCCTGCACGCCGTACCGGCACCAGGTCGAGCCGACGCAGGACTTCACGGTCCGCAGCGACTTGCCGTAGGCGTGGCCGGACTCCATGCCGGCGTCGACCAGGCGCTTCCAGATCGCCGGCAGGTCCTCCATCCGCGCACCGAACATGTCGATGCGCTGCCCGCCGGTGATCTTGGTGTAGAGGCCGAACTCCTGCGCCACCTGGCCGATGACGATCAGCTTGTCCGGCGTGATCTCGCCGCCGGGGATGCGCGGGACGACCGAGTAGGTGCCGTTCTTCTGCAGGTTCGCGAGGTAGGCGTCGTTGGTGTCCTGGAGGGTGGCGTTCTGGCCCTCGAGGACGTGGTGGTTCAACAGGCTCGCGAGGATCGACGCGACCGCCGGCTTGCAGATGTCGCAGCCGCGGCCGGTGCCGTGCGCCTCGACGATCTCGTCGAACCGGGTGTAGCCGTGGATCGCGATGACCTCGAAGAGCTCCTGGCGCGTCATCTTGAAGTGCGCGCAGATGCTCTTGTCGACGGTCTTGCCGGAGGCGGCGAAGAAGTCCTCGACGATCTTCTTGACGACCGGCTTGCAGGAGCCGCAGGTGGAGCCGGCCAACGTGTGCTTCGTGACGCACCCGGCATCGCTGCACGGGCCGCCGCCGTTGAGCGTGGCGTCGTCGGAGACCGCCGCGACGATCTCGGCCTTCGTCACGTTGTTGCACGAGCAGACCTGCGCCTCGTCGGGCAGGCCGATCTCGACGCCCCCGCGGGACGCCGGGAGGATCAGGTCCTCGGGGTTGTCCGGCAGCGTCATGCCGGAGGCGACGAGCGGGCGGAGGACGCCGTACTGGCTGGCGTCACCGACCAGGATGCCGCCGAGCAGCTCGTACCCACCGTCCTCCTTCTCCTTGACGACGAGCTTCTTGTAGATGCCGGCGACGGCGTCGGAGAAGACGACCTCGAGGGAGTCCTCGGTGTTGCCGAAGGCGTCGCCGAAGGAGGCCACGTCGACGCCGAGCAGCTTGAGCTTGGTGGACATGTCGGCGCCGCTGAAGGTGCCCTCGCCGCCGAGCAGCGTGTCCGCGACGACCTCGGCCATGTCGTAGCCGGGGGCGACCAGGCCGTACATCCGACCGCCCGGGGCCGCGCACTCGCCGATCGCGTAGATGTGCTCGTCGCTGGTGCGGCAATGCTCGTCGACCAGGATGCCGCCACGCTCCGCGATGTCGAGGTCGGCGGCCCGGCCGAGGTTGTCGCGCGGCCGGATGCCGGCGCTGAAGACGACCAGGTCGGCGTCGATCGGGTTGCGGTCCTTGAGCGCGAGGCCGGTCACCTTGTCGGTGCCGAGGATGGCCTCGGTCATCGCGCCGGTGTGGACGTTGAGGCCGAGCTTGTTGATGTGCTGGTTGAGCGTCGAGCCGGCAGCGTCGTCGATCTGGACCGCCATCAGGCGGGGCGCGAGCTCGACGACGTGGGTCTCCAGACCCAGCTGGTAGAGCGCGTTCGCGGCCTCGAGTCCGAGCAGGCCGCCACCGATGACCGCGCCGACCTTGGCCTTCTTCGACGCCTGGCGGATCGCCTCGAGGTCCTCGATCGTGCGGTAGACGAAGACGTTCTTGAGGTCCTTGCCGGGCACCGGCGGCACGAACGGGTAGGCGCCGGTCGCGAGGACCAGCTCGTCGTAGTGCAGGTCCTCGCCGTTGCTCAGCGTGACGATGCGGTGCCGCGGGGAGATCGCGATCACCTCGGCCTTGGTGCGCAGGGTGACCCGCGGGTCGTCGTACTGCCCGCTCGGGAGGAAGCTCAGCGCCTCGGCGCCGCGCTCGAAGAACGAGGTCAGGGCCACGCGGTCGTACGCCGGGCGCGGCTCCTCGCCGATGATGGTGATGTCGTAGGTCTCGGTGAGCCCACGCTCGATCGCCGCCTGGACGAAGCGGTGCCCGACCATGCCGTGCCCGACCACGACCAGCTGCTTGCGGAGTGCCATCTGCCTGCCCTCTTTCCCTTGGTGCACCGCCTATTGCACGCGGCTCCGGTTTCGCTCCTGATCACCCAGGAGCACCCCACGGTCAACTAGTTCTCACGCCCTCACCCTTGAGGGCGTTTCGCGTTACGAGGCCGTAACACGGGACGCGAGCAGCTGCCGCACGACGTCCGAGCAACCCCCGCACCCCGTGGTGGCGCGGGTCTCGCCCCTGACCTGCTCCAGCGAGGAGCAGATCCGGATCGCGCCGGCCGAGACGCCGGCGCACTGGCACACCTCGGCGTCGTCGGGCAGCACGACCGGCGTGCTCGTCCCCTCGGTCACCGCGAGCAGCAGCTCGCCGGGCTCCTTCGGACCGAGCACGGTCTGCCGGTCGAAGTGCTGGGTGATCAGGCCGATCCGGGACAGGTCGCCGACGAGCGCGCCGGCCACGATCCGGCCGTCGCGGACGACGAGCCTGCGGTGCGACCCCCGCACCGGGTTGGTCATCTCGACGACCTCGCCCTCGGCCTGCTCGGGGTCGCCGAGGACCGCCACGTCGAGGTCGGTCGCGCGCAGCCGGGCGACGACCCGGTGACCGTCGTACTTGACGGGGCGGTCGGCGAGGACACGGGCCAGGACCTCGGCCTGCTCCCACGCCGGCGGCACGAATCCCGTGGTCCTCCCGGCATGCTCGGCGCAGTCGCCGATCGCGTAGATGTGCTCGCCGGGGCCGCAGGACGTGCTGCGCAGCTGGTCGTCGACGACGATGCCGCGGTGGACGGCGAGGTCCGCCTTGCGGGCCAGGGACGTCGCGGGACGGCCGCCGGCGGTGAGGACGACGAGGTCGGTGTCGAGGCTCGCGCCGTTGTCGAGCACCAGCGAGACGCGACCGTCGATCTCACGGGTCGGAGCGAGCCCGAAGCCCGGTCCGGCCCCGGCCTCGACGAGGCGCACGACGCGCGCGCCGGTGTAGACCTGCGTGCCGAGCTTCTTCAGGTCGCGCGCGAGCAGCCGGCCCGCCGTGCGGGAGACCTGCTGGCGGAGCAGGTGCTCGCCGCCCTCCACCACCTCGACCTCGAGGCCGCGGACGGCGAGGGCGCGGGCGACCTGGAGGCCGAGGAGTCCACCGCCGACGACGACGGCCCTCCGTTGCCCGTCCAGGGCGGCCAGCAGGCCTTCGCAGTCCGCCAGGTGGCGGAAGGCGTGGACCGACTCGTGCAGCGAGCCGTCCCGGCGCACCAGCCCGCGGATCGGCGGCAGGGTGGGGATGGCGCCGGTGGCGAGCACGAGCGCGTCGTACTCGATGACGGTGCCGTCGACCAGCATCACGTCGGACAGCTCGCGGTCGATGCCGAGGACGCGCGAGCCGAGGCGCAGGTCGACGCCGTGGTCGGCGTACCACTGCGGGGAGCGGAGCTCGATCGCGTCGGGGCGGTGGGTGCCCTCGAGCACGGCGGACAGCAGGATCCGGTTGTACGGCGGTGCCGACTCGTCGCCGAGCACGGTGATCGACCAGGTGTCGGTCGCGCCGAGCGCCACGAGCTCCTCGACGAGCCGGGCGGTCGCCATGCCGGCGCCCACGACCACCAGGCGCTTCACGCCGCCACCTCCACGCGGGCCGCGCAGACCTTGAACTCCGGCATCCGGCTGGAGGGGTCGAGCGCGTCGTTGGTGAGCTTGTTGGCGCCGACCCAGTGGAAGGGCACGAAGACGGTGTCCGGCCGGATGGTGGCGACGACGCGCGCAGGCGCGGTCATCTCGCCGCGTCGGGTGCGCACGGTGACCGGCTCACCGTCGATCGCACCGAGCCGGGCGGCCAGCATCGGGTGCAGCTCGACGAACGGACCGGTGTCGGGCAGGTCGCGGATCCGCCGGGTCTGCGCGCCGGACTGGTACTGCGCGAGCACCCGGCCCGTCGTCAGGTGGACCGGGTACGTCGCGTCGGGCTGCTCGGCCGCGCCGACGTACTCCTGCACGAGGGCGCGGGCCCGGCCGTCCGGGGTGGCGAAGGATTCGGTGAACATCCGTGGGGTGCCGGGGTTGTCCATCGACGGGCACGGCCAGAAGACGCCCTTCTCCGCGCGGATCCGGTCGTAGGTGATGCCGGCGTAGTCGGCCGTGCCGCCGGCCGACGCGCGACCCAGCTCGGCGAAGATCTCCTCGGGCTCCTGGGAGAACCCGATCGGCGCCTTCAGCCGCTCGGCGAGGCCGGCGATCACGAACAGGTCGCTCTGCACGCCCTCGGGCGCCTTCGCGGCCTGCTGGCGCAGGATGACCCGGCCCTCGAGGTTGGTCATGGTGCCGGTCTCCTCGGCCCACTGGGTCACGGGCAGCACCACGTCGGCCATCGCGGCGGTCTCGCTGAGCACGATGTCGGCGACGACGAGCAGGTCCAGGGACTCCAGCCGCTCCTTGACGTGCAGCGCGCGGGGCGCGGACACGATGATGTTGGAGGCGAAGACCAGCAGCGCCTTCGCGCCACCACCCTCGCCCAACGAGTCGAGCAGCTCGTACGCCGACCGCCCCTTGCCCGGCAGCGTCTCCGGCTCCACGCCCCACACCTTCGCCACGTGCTCGCGCGCGACCGGGTCGTCGATCATCCGGTACCCGGGCAGCTGGTCCGCCTTCTGGCCGTGCTCGCGGCCGCCCTGGCCGTTGCCCTGACCGGTGAGGCAGCCGTAGCCGGCGTGCTCGCGGCCAGGCAGGCCGAGGGCGAGCGCCACGTTGATCCAGGCGAGCACCGTGGCGGTGCCCTGGGCCTGCTGCTCGGCGCCGCGGGCGGTGAGGATCATCGCCTTCGTCGTGCTCGTCAGCAGGTCGGCCAGGGCGCGCAGCTCCTCGACACCGACACCGGTCACGCGCTCGACCCGCTCGGGCCACCAGGCCGCGACGGATCGGCGTACGTCGTCGAAGCCGGTGGTGCGCTCGGCGACGTACTCCTCGTCGACGGCGCCAGCGGCGTCGAGCAGGTGCAGGACGCCCAGCGCGAGCGCGAGGTCGGTGCCGGGGACGGGCTGGAGAAAGAGGTCGGCGCGATCGGCCGTCGCAGTGCGGCGGGGATCGATGACCACGACCTTGCCGCCGCGCTGCCGGAGGTTGTCGAGGTGGCGGGCCGCCGGCGGCATCGTCTCGGCCATGTTGGACCCGACGAGCACGACCAGGTCGGCCTGCTCGAGGTCGGCCAGCGGGAACGGCAGGCCGCGGTCGACGCCGAAGGCCTGGTTGCCGGCGCTGGCGGCGGAGCTCATGCACCAGCGGCCGTTGTAGTCGATCTGGCTGGTGCCGAGCGCGACCCGCGCGAACTTACCGAGCTGATAGGCCTTCTCGTTGGTGAGGCCACCGCCGCCGAAGACGGCGACCGCATTCGGCCCGTGCGCGTCCTGGAGGTCGGTGATCCGCGAGGCGATCAGGTCGAGCGCCCCGTCCCAGGTGGCGGTGGCCAGCTCGCCGGTCGCCGGGTCGCGGACGAGCGGGGTCGTCAGGCGCTCCCGATGACCTCGCAGGCCCGTCGAGGTCCAGCCCTTGCGGCACAGCGCTCCCTGGTTGACCGGGAACTCCTCCCACGGGGTCACCTCGAGCCGCCCGCGACCCTGCACCTGCAGGGTCATCCCGCACTGCAGGCTGCAGTAGGGGCAGTGGGTGCGGATCTCGGTCATGTCATCCATTCCACGTGGTGCCGGTAACGGGATCGGGGCCTCCCGTGGCCCCTCGGTGTCAACTAGTCCTCACGCGCTCACGGCCGGGGTCGGGGCGGGTCGGCGGAGGTTTTCTGGCGCTTGTCGGGTGTTGCAACACCCGACAAGCGCAGGAATCCCCGGTCGACCGGGGATTCCTGCGCCCGCAGAGCAGCCAGCCTCAGATGCCGGCGTACGCACCCTTCCGGCGCACGTAGACCGTGAAGGTGACGACCGCGCAGGCCACGTAGAAGGCGCAGAAGATCCAGAAGGCGGTCTTCGTCGCGCCCAGCGGGTCGGTGATCCACGGGTTCGAGAAGGTGATCGGGATCAGGAAGCCGCCCAGGGCGCCGATCGCGCCGATGATGCCGGCGGCGGCCGAAGCCTTCTTGGTGGAGTCGAGGACCGCGAGCTCACGCTCCGGAGTGCCCTCGCCCGTCGCGGAGACGGCGTCCTTGCGGAAGATCGCCGGGATCATCTTGTACGTCGCTCCGTTGCCGATGCCCGTGCAGGCGAAGACGAGCAGGAAGATCACCAGGAACACCGGGAAGACGCCGTGGTTGGCGTGGATCGCGTGCACGACGGGGTCCGGGTAGGTGAACGACGACGGGTCGGCCTTGATCTTGGCCAGCGCGTCCGGCGTGGGGGCCGGCGGGAAGGCCTCGAGGTGACCGAGCGTCACCAGGATCCCGAGCGTGCCGATGACCATGCCGACGAACGCTGCGAGCGTGATCCGGGCACCACCGAACTTGTCGGCCAGGTAGCCGCCGAGCGGACGGGTCAGCGAGCCGACGAGCGCGCCGAGGAAGGCGTAGAAGGCGAAGTTGATGCCGATGCCGACGACGTTCGGGACGGGCTGGCGCCAGAAGTTCAGCTTGATGAGCAGCGGCATCGCCGAGGAGTAGCCGATGAAGGAGCCGAAGGTGCCGATGTAGAGGAACGCCATGATCAGCGTGTGCTTGTGCTTGAGCACGGCCAGCTGCGACTTGGTGTCGGTCTTCGCGCTGCTCAGGTTGTCCATGAAGAAGTACGCCGCGAGCGTCGCGGCGACCGCCAGGCCGGCGTACACCCATGCGGCCCGCTCCAGGTGCACGCCGCCTGCTGAGGCCTTGACCAACCCGAAGGCACCGGCGCCACCGACGATGATCGGCAGGAAGAACTGGATGATCGCGACACCGATGTTGCCGCCGGCGGCGTTGAGGCCGAGGGCCGCGCCCTTGAGCCGGGTCGGGTAGAAGAAGTTGATGTTCGCCATCGAGCTGGAGAAGTTGCCGCCGCCGAGGCCGGCGGTCGCGGCGACGAGGCAGAACGCCCAGTACGGCGTCCCCGGCTGGGTCACGAAATAGGCGAACAGCAGCGTCGGGACCAGCAGCAGGGAGGCGCTCACCATGGTCCAGTTGCGACCGCCGATCTTGCCGACCGCCAGGGTGTAGGGCACCCGGAGCAGGGAGCCGACCAGGTTCGGGATCGCGACCAGGAAGAACAGCTGCTGGGGCGTGAACGTGAAGCCCTGGGCCAGCAGGAACGCCGAGGAGACGCTCCAGATCAGCCAGACCGAGAAGCCGAGGTGCTCGGAGAAGATGGACCAGATCAGGTTGCGGCGGGCGATGGGGGCGCCGGTGGACTCCCAGAACTCAGGGTCCTCGGGGCGCCAGTCGTCGATCCAGCGGCCGCTGCGGTGCGCAGCCGGTGACGTGGGGGCGCCGGTCGTGGTGGGTTGGGTGCTCAGGCTCATGCATCGATCGTGCGATCGCGCGGTTTCGGGGCGACGCGCTCCGACGTACGGCTCCGGTCAACTTCTCCTCACGGTCTCACCGACGACCGTGCTTGTGGTGGCCCTTCCCCTGCTGCTTCTTCGGCTTGGGGGTGCTGATGACCGCCGGGTGCCGCGCGTGGCGGGGAGCCGGCGCCGTGGTCCGGTGCGCGACCGGCCGGGGAGTCACCTTCGCCGGGGCCGACCGGCGGTGCGTCGCGCGTAGCACCGGCGTGGTGCTCGAGGTCGCCGCCGCCTGCGGAGGTACGGCGGGGGCGCGGTCCGTGCCTCCCTCGGCGACGCCGATCAGCAGCAGCATGGACACCAGCGCGGCCGCGGTGGTGACCGCCGCCCAGGCCACCCGCCGGCGGCGCTGCGATGTCGTCGCCGCGGCGAACGCCGCGGTCATGACCTCGGCCGCCGCCTCGGGCGCCGCCCCGGGGCCCGACAGCAGCCGTCCCACCTCAGCCGCTGCCGGGCGGTCCTGGGGCAGCCGGGCGGTCATCGCAGCGAGGGCGCTGACCCACACCGGTCCGAGCGACACCGGGATCACCGGCGCCGTGTGCACCCGGGCGTACGCGACCTCGATCCCGGTGCCGGAGAAGGCACGTCGGCCGGTGAGCGCCTCCAGGAGCACCAGCCCGAGGGCGTACACGTCGGCGGCCGGCCCGACCTCCTCGCCGGCGACCTGCTCGGGCGCGATGTAGGCGGGCGAGCCGACGACCATCCCCGTGACCGTGTCGGTGGGCCCGTCGGCGGTGCGCGCGATGCCGAAGTCGGCGAGGCAGGCGGTGCCGTCCGGACGGAGGAGCACGTTGCCCGGCTTCACGTCGCGGTGCACGACCCCCTGCGCGTGGGCATGGGCCAGCGCCTCGGCCAGCTCGCGACCGATCGCCCGGACCCGCTCGGGATCCAGCGGGCCGTCGGCGATCGCCTGCGCGAGCGTCGGCCCGTCGACCAGCTCCATCACCAGGTACGGCCGCTCCTCGTCCAGGCGTGCGTCGAGCACGGTGACGATGCTCGGGTGGCTGAGCGAGGCCGCGGTGCACGCCTCGGTCCGGAAGCGCCGCGAGTCACCGCAGCGGAGCAGCTTGACCGCGACCTCACGGCCGAGCAGCTCGTCGGTCGCGCGGTGGACGTCGGCCATCCCGCCGCTGCCGATGCGGTTGCCGATCCGGTAACGCCCGTTGAGCAGCGTCTGGGTCTCCACGGGACCTCTCTCTCGCGGTGCGGTGCTGCGGGGGCCTGCTCCCTGTACCCACGACGGGCCCGTCGCACGCGCACCGCACCCGAGGTCAGCCGCCGGCGGCGTAGTCCGGGTGCAGCGTCCGGGTGAAGTAGGCCGTGTACGACCCGAAGTCCAGCTCGACCCAGGAGGGATGGGCGTCCCGGTCGATCGGGGCGATGTCGACCGCGCACCGCGCTGGGGTGCTCCCGATGTCCTGCGCCGTCGCGGCGCAGAGCCGGGCCAGCCGCCCGCCGTCGAAGGTCGCGGCGTCGAACGGGCGCCTGGCATCCACCGCCCGGCTCGTCGCCTGCAGCGCCAGGCCGCCGTCGGTGGTGTAGCTCCACATCTCGTCGTGCGCCGCGTCGGTGACCACGTGCACCTGCGCGATGTTGTCGTCCAGGTAGACCGAGGTCACCTGGGTGCCCGGGCCGCTGCGCAGCACGGCGAGGAGGGCGGCGTACCCCTGCGCGCTGATGATCGGGGGCGGGGACGGTTGCGGGGCGTCGTCGTGGACGGCCGCGACCGTGACACCACCGGCGGCGAGCAGCACAGCGGCGACCCCGGCCAGGACGGTACGGCGGCGGCGCCGGCCCCGCTCGGAGCCGGGCTCCGGCTCCGGCTCCTGCGCACCGTGCCCGCGCCGGGGCGGCTCGTAGGTCGGCCATGCCGGACCCGGACCGTCGTGCGCCACGGCGGCAGCCTACTGGCCCGATACTGTGGCGGAGGCCACTCGGCGCGGACAAGGAGGTCGTGTGTTCGGCAGGCGCGGACAGCTCGGCAGCCAGGCCGATCGCGCCACCTTCCGCACCCTGCACACGGCGTCGCTGATGACCGGCGCGCTGCGCGGCGGCCTCGGCGAGACCAGCGCCGAGCAGTCGGCGAAGCACATGCGCACGCTGCTGTCCGTCCCCGCCGTGGCGGTCACCGACCTCTCCCGGCTGCTGGCGTGGGACGGCGAGCGCCCTGTCCACGAGCGGTACGCCGCCGAGCTGGCCGAGGAGGCCGCGGCGTACGGCGCCACGACGGTCGTGCGGCACGACCGCTTCGACTGCGGCGACCCGCAGTGCCCGCTGCGGCAGGCGATCCTGGCGCCGCTCATCGTGGAGGAGCGGGTGGTGGGGACCCTGCAGGCGTTCTCGCCGAGCGCCTCCGCGAGCCGGGTGCGAGCAGCCACCGAGGTGGCGCGCTGGGTGTCGGGCCAGCTCGAGCTGGGCGAGCTGGAGGGATCCCGGCAGCGCCTGATGGCCGCGGAGGTGCGCGCGCTGCGGGCCCAGATCTCGCCACACTTCATCTACAACTCGCTGACCGCGATCGCCTCCTTCGTGCGGACCGACCCGGACCGCGCCCGCGAGCTGCTGCTCGACTTCGCCGACTTCACCCGCTACTCCTTCCGCCAGCTCGGCGACTTCACCACGCTCGAGGAGGAGCTGCAGTCGATCCAGCGCTACCTGGTGCTGGAGCAGGCACGGTTCGGCAGCCGCCTCGGTGTCACCCTGCAGATCGCGCCCGAGGTGCTGCCCGTCGTGATCCCCGTGCTCTCGCTGCAGCCGCTCGTCGAGAACGCCGTCCGACACGGCCTCGCGCCCAAGCCCGAAGGCGGTTCGGTCACCATCCAGGCCCGCGACCTGGACCGCGAGGCGGTCATCACCATCGACGACGACGGGGTCGGCGAGGACCCCGAGCGGATCCGCCGCGTGCTCGGGGGCGACGTGTCGCTGGACTCGGTCGGCCTGGCCAACGTCGACGAGCGCCTCCGGTCCAGCTTCGGCGACGACTACGGCCTCGTCGTCGAGACCGCGCCCGGTGCCGGCACCCGGGTCACCGTCCGGGTCCCCAAGTACGCCGCCGGGGTGCGCCCATGAGGGTCCTGGTCCTCGACGACGAGAAGCCCGCGCTCGACGAGCTGGTCTACCTGCTGGAGAGCGACGAGCGGGTCGACTCCGTGACGGGCTGCCACGTCGCGACCGACGCCGTGGCGGAGCTGCGCGCGGCGGCGTACGACGCGGTGTTCCTGGACATCGCCATGCCGGGGCTGTCCGGGCTCGACCTGGCCGCGGTCATCGGGCGGGCGCCCACGCCGCCGGCCATCGTGTTCGTCACCGCGCACGCCGAGCACGCGGTCGAGGCGTTCGAGCTGCACGCGGTCGACTACCTGCTCAAGCCGGTGCGGACCGAGCGGCTGCGGGAGGCCGTCCGCCGGATCCTCGAGGGACGGGGTCTCGACAGGCTCGACCACCGCGAGGGCGGGCCGACGGCCGGCAACGACGCGATCCCCGTCGAGCTCGGTGGGGTGACCCGCTTCGTGCAGCGTGCCGACGTGGTCTTCGTCGAGGTCCAGGGCGACTACAGCCGGCTGCACACCGCGACCGGCTCGCACCTGGTCCGGCTGCCGATCAGCACGCTCGAGGAGCGGTGGCGCGAGCACGGCTTCGTGCGGATCCACCGCTCGTTCCTGGTCGCCCTGCGGCACGTCGACGCGATCCACGAGACCGCCGGGCGGCTCACCGTGCGGGTGGGCGAACGCGAGCTGCCCGTCTCGCGGCGGCTCACCCCGGCGCTGCGCGAGCAGCTGCGCCGCACGCGCCGGGGCGAGGCGTGAACCAGGCCCGGGTCCGGGTCACCGGACCGCGCCGCGGCCGTCCCCGGCGTACGACGGTGGTCGCCGAGATCGACGCGCAGACCGTCGTCGGCGACATCTACATCCGCTCGCTGATGCGCAGCCAGCTCCGGCTCGCGCTCCTGGTCCTCGCCCTGCTGCTGCTGACCGTCGGCTCCCTGCCGCTGGTCATCGCGGCGTGGCCGGACCTCGCGGACCACCGGCTCCTCGGCGTACCCCTGCAGTGGGTGGTGCTCGGCGCCGGCTGCTACCCGGTCCTGGCCGCGCTCGCGATCCTCTACGTACGCCGGGCCGAGCTCAACGAGCGCTCCTTCGCCGAGCTCGTCGCCCAGGAGCCGCCCTGGAGCGACCGGTGAGCGGCCTCGCCGGCCCGCTCAGCGTCGCGGCGATCACCGCGGTCGCGCTGCTCACCCTGACCGTCGGCGCCTTCGGGCTGCGCATCTCGCGCACCACCAGCGACTTCTACGTCGCGTCCCGCACGGTCGGGCCCACCGTCAACGCAGCGGCGATCAGCGGGGAGTACCTCTCGGCCGCCTCCTTCCTGGGCGTCGCCGGGCTGATCGCCGCCCGCGGCCCGGACATGCTCTGGTACCCGGTCGGCTGGACGGCCGGCTACCTGGTGCTGCTGCTCTTCGTCGCCGCGCCGCTGCGCCGCTCGCGCGCCTACACGGTGCCGGACTTCGCGGAGTTCCGCCTCGAGTCGTCGCGGGCGCGCGCGGTCTCCAGCGTGCTGGTGGTGCTGATCGGCGTGCTCTACCTGGTGCCCCAGCTGCGCGGCGCCGGCCTGACCGTGCGGATCCTGACCGGCGCGCCGACCTGGGTCGGCGCGGTCGCGGTCGGTGTCGTCGTGCTGCTGTCCGTCGCCGCCGGCGGCATGCGCTCGATCACCCTGGTCCAGGCGGTGCAGTACTGGGTGAAGCTCACCGCGCTGCTGCTCCCGCTCGCGGTCTTCCTCGTCGTCCGCGGCGGCGGTACGACGGGCGCCCTGCACCGGATCCACGCCTCCGACTGGGCGACCGACTGGACCGCCGGCCACCACACCCTCTACCTGACCTACTCGCTGATCACGGCCACGTTCCTCGGCACCATGGGCCTGCCGCACGTGGTCGTGCGGTTCTACACGAACAACGACGGTCGCACCGCACGGCGTACGACGATCGTGGTGATCGGTCTGCTCAGCTGCTTCTACGTCCTCCCACCCCTGTACGCCGCCCTCGCGCGCGGCTACCTGGGCAGCGGCATCGGCAACACCGACTCCCTCATCCTCGGCCTGCCCCGCACGATCGTCGGCGGTGACCTGGGTGCGGTCCTGACGGCGGTCCTCGCGGCGGGCGCGTTCGCCGCCTTCTTGTCGACCTCGTCGGGCCTGATCGTGTCGATCGCGGGTGTCGTCGGGCAGGACCTGATCGGGCGGCGTACCGGCGCGGTCCCGGCGTTCCGGGCCGGCGCGGTGCTCGCCACCGCCGGCGCGCTGATCCTCACCGCCGCCAGCTCCGGCCTGGCCGTCGCGCACGCGGTCGAGCTGGCGTTCGCGGTGTCGGCCTCGACGTTCTGCCCGCTGTTGCTGCTCGGGATCTGGTGGCGCGGGCTCACCGCCCGGGGCGCGATCGCGGGCCTCGCGGTCGGCGGCGGCCTCTCCACCGCGGCCGTCGTCGCCGCGACCGTCGGCGTCCACGCCCACGGCTTCCTCGCCGACCTCCTCGCCCAGCCCGCGCTGTGCACGGTCCCCCTCGCGTTCGCGGTCATGGTGTCGGTCTCGCTCGCCACCCGCCACTCCCGCCCCGCCCACGTCGCCCGCACCCTGGTCCGCCTGCACACCCCCGAGGCGATCGCGGTCGACCGCGGCGGCTTCCGGGCCCGCGGCGCGGACTGAGACTGACCGGCGAACGGCGAACGGCCGGGCTCGCCACTCTCCGCTCCTCGTCCTGGGTCGGGGTACTTCGCGGGCGTCACCCCCTATGGGTCACCACCCGTGATCGATCGCGCCTTCGAAACGGCATTCGGGAGGTGACCCATAGGGGGTAGTCCCGCGAAGTACCCCGACCCAGGACGAGGAGCCCCGATGGCGAGCCCGGCCGTTCGTCGTACGAGATCGACCGTTCGGCGCACCGCCACCCGGCGGTCGGCGCAGGATCCACGCCGTCCGCCGAGCCACGACCCCGACCCTCTGTGAGCACGGTCACAGCGTCCCTAGCGTCGGATGCACCGATCACCCGTCGACCACAAGGAGTCGAGATGTCTGAGATGCCCGAGAACAGGGGCGCCCACCTCGCCGACCCGGCCCCGCTGGGCCTGGCCGCGTTCGCGCTCACCACGTTCGTCCTGAGCTTCATGAACACCGGCCTGTTCAAGGCCGAACCGGTCGTCTTCGGCCTCGCCCTGGCCTACGGCGGCATCGCCCAGATCCTCGCCGGCATGTGGGAGTTCGCGAAGGGCAACACCTTCGGCGCGACCGCGTTCACGTCGTACGGCGCCTTCTGGCTGTCCTTCTGGTACCTCACCGGTCACACCGACCTGTCCAAGGTCCAGGCCGGGGACGTCGGCAACGGGGTGGGGCTGTTCCTGCTGGCCTGGGCCATCTTCACCGCGTACATGCTCGTCGCCTCCTTCGGCACCGGGAACCACGCGGTGGTGCTGGTCTTCCTCCTGCTGACGATCACGTTCCTCCTGCTGGCGTTCGGCGAGTTCGGCCCGAGCGAGGGCCTCACCAAGACCGGCGGCTGGCTCGGCCTGGCGACCGCGGTGGCGGCCTGGTATGCCTCCTTCGCCGGGGTCACCGCCTCCACCTTCAAGCGCCCGATCCTGCCCACCAGCCTGGGCTGACCCGACCCACCCGTGTCCCGGCACAGGGGATCGCAACCGCGTTGCAACCCCTTGCCGGGACACTGACCCGAGTGCCTACTGTGAGCAGTGGCACACCGCGATCCACCGCGACCCAGGAGAGATGACCCGTGAGCGACAGCGAGACCCTCGCGAACCTGTTGAAGGAAGACCGACGCTTCGAGCCGCCGGCCGAGCTGGCGGCGAACGCCAACGTCCAGGCGTCGGCGTACGACGAGGCGGCCGCCGACCGGGAGGGCTACTGGGCCGCCGCGGCCGACCGCCTGACCTGGGCCACGAGGTGGGACCGGGTCCTCGACGACGACAACCCGCCGTTCTACAAGTGGTTCACCGGCGGCAGGCTGAACGCGGCCTACAACTGCGTGGACCGGCACGTCGAGGCCGGCCGGGGCGACAAGGTCGCGATCCACTGGGTCGGGGAGCCCGAGGACGACACCCGGGACCTGACCTACGCCGACCTGCAGCGCGAGGTCTCCAAGGCGGCCAACGCCCTCACGGCTCTGGGGGTCGCGACGGGTGACCGGGTGGCGATCTACATGCCGATGATCCCCGAGGCAGTGATCGCGATGCTGGCGTGTGCCCGGATCGGTGCCCCGCACACGGTCGTGTTCGGCGGCTTCTCCGCCGATGCCCTGGCCTCGCGGCTCGACGACTGCCAGGCCAAGGTCGTGGTCACCTCCGACGGTGGCTACCGCCGCGGTGCCGCGGCCGCGCTGAAGCCGGCCGTGGACGAGGCCCGCACGAAGACCGACGTGGTCGAGAAGGTGCTCGTGGTCCGGCGTACCGGCCAGGAGGTGGCGTGGGACGACCAGGTCGACGTCTGGTGGCACGACGCCGTGGACGGCGCCTCCGAGCAGCACACCCCCGAGGCGTTCGACGCCGAGCACCCGCTCTACGTCATGTACACCTCCGGCACCACCGGCAAGCCCAAGGGCATCCTGCACACCACCGGCGGCTACCTGACCCAGGCCGCGTTCACCCACAACGCCGTCTTCGACCTCAAGGACGACGACGTCTACTGGTGCACCGCCGACATCGGCTGGGTCACCGGGCACTCCTACATCGTCTACGGGCCGCTCGCCAACGGCGTCACGCAGGTCCTCTACGAGGGCACGCCGGACAGCCCCGAGCCGGGTCGCTGGTGGAAGATCATCGCCGAGAACAAGGTGTCGATCTTCTACACCGCCCCGACCGCGATCCGCTCCTTCATGAAGCAGGGCCACGACGTCCCCGACCAGTACGACATGTCGAGCTTGCGGATCCTGGGCTCGGTCGGTGAGCCGATCAACCCCGAGGCCTACGTCTGGTACCGCCACGTCATCGGCGGCGACCGAACCCCCGTCGTCGACACCTGGTGGCAGACCGAGACCGGCGCGATCATGATCAGCCCGCTGCCGGGAGTGACCGCCGGTAAGCCGGGCTCGGCGATGACTCCGATCCCGGGCATCACCGCCGACGTGGTCGACGACGACGGCACGTCCGTGCCGAACGGGTCGGGTGGCTACCTGGTCGTCACCTCGCCGTGGCCCTCGATGCTGCGCACGATCTGGGGCGACGACCAGCGGTACGTCGACACCTACTGGTCGCGCTTCAAGGACCTCGGCTACTACTTCGCCGGCGACGGCGCGAAGAAGGACGAGGACGGCGACATCTGGGTGCTGGGCCGGGTCGACGACGTGATGAACGTGTCGGGTCACCGGCTCTCGACCACCGAGATCGAGTCGGCCCTGGTCTCCCACCCGAAGGTCGCCGAGGCCGCCGTGGTGGGTGCCTCCGACCCGGACACCGGCCAGGCCGTGGTCGCCTACGTGATCCTGCGCAACGAGGCCGGTGACGGCGGTCCGGACATCGTCAAGGAGCTCTCCGACCACGTGCGCAAGGAGATCGGCCCGATCGCCAAGCCGCGCGAGATCATGATCGTCCCGGAGCTCCCCAAGACCCGCTCCGGCAAGATCATGCGCCGCCTGCTGCGCGACGTGGCCGAGAAGCGCGAGGTCGGCGACACGACCACGCTCGCCGACGCCAACATCATGAACCTGATCTCGGCGGGCCAGGCCACCTCCACCGAGGACTGAGCCCCCAATCCGGGTTGCACCTCGAGCGCGGTCACTGGTCCGATGGGCCGGTGACCGCGCTCGTGCTTCCCACCCTCGACCTCTACGACCGCTGGGCGGCGTGCGTCGCCGAGTACGAGCCTGGCCTGCTCCACGGCTCGGGGAACTGGAACCTGCCCGAGGCCCTGCAGCACGACACCGACCGCGACACCTGCGAGGCCCTCGTCGCGCTGCTGCGCCGGCAGGGGCGCGAGTGGGACCCGACCAAGGTGCCGAGCGACTACTGGTGGATCACCGAGGGCGACGAGGTCGTCGGCTTCCTCGCGATCCGGCACCGGCTCAACGACTTCCTGCTCGACGTCGGCGGCCACATCGGCTACTCGGTCCGCCCCTCGCGCCGCCGGCAGGGCCACGCGACCCGGGCCCTCGGCCTGGCGCTGCGACGCGCGGCCGAGCTCGGCATCGAGCGCGCGCTGGTGACCTGCGACGACGACAACAGGGGCTCGATCGGCACGATCGAGGCCCAGGGCGGCCGGCTCGAGGACGTCCGCGACGGCAAGCGCCGGTACTGGATCGACACGGCCCGACCGGAGGGCGACCGCGCGGAGATCGGACGCCTGGTCGACTGCTTCTTCGACGCCTTCCGGACCGGCCCGGGCCTCGACGAGCGGATGGACGCGCTGCGGGCCGCGATGCTCGACGGCGCGATCATCGTCCAGACCTGCGGGACCGAGCCGACGGCGTACGACGTCGAGGCGTTCCTCGCCCCGCGTCACGCCCTGCTCACCCAGGGGCGGCTGACGGACTTCACCGAGCACGCCACGGGTGGCCGGATCGACGTCTTCGGCGACATCGCCCAGTGGTTCGGCGGCTACGCGAAGAGCGGCGTCCTCGACGGCGCGGCGTACGCCGGCCGCGGGGCGAAGTCGATCCAGCTCGCCCGCACCGCACAGGGCTGGCGGATCAGCGCGGTCGCCTGGGACGACGAGCGCTGATCCCCGGGACTCCTCAGGCCTCTGTCCCGACGGCCGATCGGAGGGTGTGCACGTCGCCGAGCCCATCCCGAAGGACAAGGTCCGCCGGCTGGTGCTGCTCATCGCGATCACGTTCGCGGTGCTGAGCGTGGTGACCCTCGGCCCGGCCAGGGCCCGCTTCGAGCGACCGCAACCGGCGCCCGTCCCGCAGCCGACCCACCAGGTCAGCCCGGCGCGCTGACCTCCGGGCGCAGCCGCGCCAGCAGCAGCGCGCCGAGGCCGGCCGCGACCAGCGAGCCGACCAGGATCCCGACCTTCGCCTCCGCGGTGAGCTCGGCGGAGCCGGGGAAGGACAGCCCGGCGATGAACAGCGACACCGTGAAGCCGATACCGGCCACCGCGCCCGCCCCGACCACGTGCGCCCACCGGGCGCCCTCCGGAAGCCGCGCGACGCCGAGACGCACCGCCGCCAGCGACGCGAGCACGATGCCGAGGGGCTTGCCGAGTACCAGGCCGATCACCACCGCCAGGCCCACCGGCGAGGACAGCGCGTCGCCGAGCACGCCGCCGCGGAGGTCCACCCCCGCGTTGGCCAGCGCGAACACCGGCAGGACGACGTACGCCGAGACCGGGTGCAGCATGTGCTGCCAGCGCTCGACCACCGGCACCGACTCCGCGAGCAGGAAGCGCAGGCGGTGCTGCTCCTCCGCGTCCAGCTCGTTGTCGGCCAGGGCCGCGGCGGCGTACTCCTTGGCGGCGTCCTCGCGCAGCAGCGGCGTCGCAGGGGCGAGCAGCCCGAGGGCGACCCCGGCGAGCGTCGCGTGCACACCGGACTGCAGCGTCGCGAACCACACGACGACGCCGAGGCCCGCGTAGATCCAGGGCGTCCAGACCCGCAGCCGGCGCAGGAGGTAGCCGGCGGCGAGCAGCGCGACGGCGATCCCGAGCCAGCCCCAGTGCAGGGTGCCGGTGTAGAACACCGCGATCACGACGATCGCGCCGACGTCGTCGACGATCGCGAGGGTGAGCAGGAACAGGCGCACCGAGGACGGCACGCGCCGGCCGAGCAGCCCCACCACGCCGACCGCGAAGGCGATGTCGGTCGCCATCGGGATGCCCCACCCGTCGGCACCGGCTCCCCGGCCCGCGAGGGCGAGGTAGATCGCGGCGGGCGCGACCATCCCGCCGATCGCCGCGAGCACCGGCAGCGCGGCCGTGCGCGGGTCGCGGAGATCGCCGTTGACCAGCTCGTACTTGATCTCCAGGCCGACCACGAAGAAGAAGGTCGCCATCAGCCCGTCGTCGACCCAGTGCTGCAGCGACTGCGCGAAGCGCCAGTGCCCCAGGTCGACGCCCAGCGTGGTGTGCCAGAGGTGCTCGTACGACGCCGCACCGCCCGCGTTCACCCAGACCAGCGCGACGACGGTCGCGACGAGGAGCGCCAGCGAGGCCGTCGACTCGACGCGGAGGAACTCGCGGAGCGGGCGGGCGACGTACCGGGCCAGCGGGGTGTCGCCGGCCACCCAGACCGGTCCGTCGCGCCACAGCCTCGACGGTGGACGCTGGCCGGGCGGGAGGTTCAACGGCACGAGCAGCTCCTCGGGATCGGGGCACGACGGACGCGTGCCGACCAGACTTCCCGGCTCACCGCTCTCCACCCTATCGGCCCCTTATCGGTAGGGTCGGTCGTATGGCCACCGAACCGCTCCAGGACGAGCCCACCATCGGGCGTCTGATCAAGGACGCGCAGACCGACCTCTCCCTCCTGGTCCGCAAGGAGATCGAGCTCGCCAAGTCCGAGCTCAAGGTGAGCGTGACAGCGAGTGCGATCGGCATCGGCCTGATCGGCGCCGCGGCCTTCCTGCTGCTGCTCGGCGTGATCATGCTGTCGGTGGCGATCGCCTACTTCATCAACTGGAACGGCCACGGCCTCGCGCTGCACTGGGCCTTCCTCATCGTGTTCGGCGCCTACACGCTGGTCGCGGCGGTCCTGGTGTTGGTCGCGATCCGTATCTTCAAGAAGAAGGTGAAGGCACCGCAGCGGGCGATCGAGCAGGGGCGGGAGATCCCGAAGGCCCTCAAGGGCAAGGCCTGATCAGCTGACCGACGGCACGAGAGGGGTGAACGCGGGTGGCACGCCAACCTGTGGTCGCCCAGCGGGCGGAGCACCTGCTCGGCTCGGCCGTCGTCGCGACCGCTCCGGTCGCGGGCGGTGACGTCTCCACGGCGGTGAAGCTGCGGCTGTCGAGCGGGCGCACGGCGCTGCTCAAGACGCTGCACCCCGCGCCGCCGAGGTTCTTCGAGCGGGAGGCGGCCGGCCTCGCGTGGCTGGCCGAGGTCCCGGACGGGGTGGCCACCCCGGAGGTCCTCGCCGTCGACGCCGACTGCCTGATCCTGGAGTGGATCGAGCCGCACCGCCCGAGCGCCGAGGTCGCTGGCGGGTTCGGCCGGGCGCTGGCCCGCACCCACGCGGCCGGTGCCGACGGGTTCGGCGGCGCCGCGGACGGCTGGATCGCCAAGCTGCCGATGGCGAACCGACCCCTCCCCACCTGGGCCGAGTTCTGGACGGAGCGGCGGATCGCGCCGTACCTCAAGATCGCGCGCGACCGCGGCCAGATCAGCGCCGAGGACGCCACCACCGTCGAGCGCGCGGTCGCGCGGACCGCGGAGGTCGTTCCCGCCGAGCCGCCCGCGCGCCTGCACGGCGACCTCTGGAACGGCAACGTGCTGTGGACGACCGACCACGTCGTGGTGATCGACCCGGCGGCGTACGCCGGGCACCGCGAGGTCGACCTCGCCATGCTGGCCCTCTTCGGGCTGCCCCAGCTGCCGGCCGTCCTGGCCGCCTACCAGGAGGTCAGCCCGCTGGCCGACGGCTGGGAGGACCGGGTGGCCTTCCACCAGCTCTTCCCGCTGCTGGTGCACGCCTGCCTGTTCGGCGGGCAGTACGGCGCTCGGGCGGCGCGGCTCGCGAGCCGTTACCTCTGACTCTCAGCCCGTCTTCAGCCGGATCGGCCACAATGGACCCGTGGCCACGTCCGTCCCCTCCTCCAAGGTGCTCGTCGTCGACGACGACCGCGCCGTGCGCGAGTCGCTGCGCCGGTCCCTGGAGTTCAACGGGTACGACGTGCACCTGGCCGGTGACGGCGCCGAGGCGCTGGCCGGCATCGGGGCGATCGCACCCGACGTCGTGGTGATGGACGTGATGATGCCGCGCCTGGACGGCCTGGAGACCACGCGCGCGCTGCGGGCGGCGGGCAACGACGTACCGATCCTGGTGCTCACCGCGCGGGACGCGATCGGCGAGCGCGTCGAGGGCCTGGACGCGGGGGCCGACGACTACCTCACCAAGCCGTTCGCGCTGCAGGAGCTGCTGGCGCGGCTGCGGGCGCTGCTGCGCCGCGTCACCCCGGCCGGTGACGAGGGCGAGGAGGTGCTGACCTTCGGCGACCTCACGATGAACGTCACCACCCGCGACGTCACCCGCGCCGGCCGGCCGATCGAGCTGACCCGCACCGAGTTCACCCTGCTGGAGATGTTCCTGCGCCGCCCGCGCCGCGTGCTCGACCGCAACTTCATCCTCGAGGAGGTCTGGGGCTACGACTTCCCCACGACCGCCAACTCCCTCGAGGTGTACGTCGGCTACCTGCGCCGCAAGACCGAGGCCGAGGGTGAGTCGCGGCTGATCCACACGGTGCGCGGCATCGGCTACGTGCTCAAGGCGGCCGATTGATCCGGCCGGGGAACCTCCCGGCCGGGCGGTGGCACTACCGCCGATCCCTCGCGAGCCGGGTCATCGTGCTGACCACGATGGCGGTGGGTCTCGCGGTGGCCCTCGTGGCGGCAGGGGCGTACCTGACGGCCCGGGTGCAGATGCAGGACGACCTGGACCGCTCGCTGATCCAGCGCGCCCACTACGCCGCCAACATCGACGCGCTGCTCAGCACCCAAGGCACCAGCCTGTCCCCCTGGGAGATCGGCGCGGCCGACGTCCGCATCGCGCTGGTCGACTCCGACGGCACCGAGGCGATCCTCGACAACGGCAGCACGATCCCCGTGGGCAGCGCGGAGCGCGCCGTGGCGGCGGGCAGGCGCAAGCAGGAGGTGCGCACCGTCCTCATCGCGGACCAGCGCTACCGGATGGTCACGGTGCCGACCGACAGCCCCGGCGTCGCGGTGATCCTGGCCCAGCCGCTCGCGACCCAGGACCACGTGCTCTCGCGCCTGGGCTGGGTGACGCTGGCGTTCGGCCTGATCGGGGTCGTCGGCGCGGCGTTCGCCGGCTGGCTGGTCGCGACCAACGGCCTGCGGCCGGTCCGGCGGCTGACGGCCTCGGTCGAGCGGGTCGCCCGCACCGAGGACTTCACCCCGCTGCCGGTCGAGGGCGACGACGAGGTCGCCCGCCTCGCCACCGCCTTCAACCACCTGCTGACCTCGCTCGACGCCTCGCGCACCCGGCAGCGGCAGCTGGTCGCCGACGCGGGCCACGAGCTGCGCACCCCGCTCACCGCGCTGCGCACCAACATCGACCTGCTCACCATGGTCGCGGCCGACCCCGCGGCCCTGCCCACGCAGGCGCGCGACGAGCTGATGGACGACGTACGCGCGCAGATCGAGGAGCTCACCACCCTGATCGGCGACCTCACCGAGCTGGCCCGCGACGAGCCGGTCACCCTCCAGGTGGAGCCGGTGGACCTCACCGACGTCGTGGACCATGCCGTGCAGCGCGTACGACGCCGCGCCCCCGGCATCACCTTCGAGGTCTTCACCCGGCCGTGGTGGGTCGAGGGCGAGGCGGCAGAGTTGGAGCGCGCGGTGACGAACCTGCTCGACAACGCCGCGAAGTGGAGCCCGGAGGGAGGTCAGGTGACGGTGCGGCTCAGCGACGGCGTCCTGACCGTCGACGACCAGGGCACCGGCATCGCCGAGGCCGACCGGACCCGCGTCTTCGACCGGTTCTGGCGCTCCCCCGACGCCCGCACCATGCCCGGCTCCGGGCTCGGCCTGTCGATCGTCCGCCAGGTCGCCGAACGCCATGGCGGCAACGTCATCGCCACCGACAACTCCACCGGAGGCGCCCGCCTGGTCCTCCGCCTACCCGGACGGGAACACATCGATGCGTAAGCCTCAGCCCAGGATGGCCCTCGCCCTGCTGCCCCTCGCGGCCCTGCTCGCCGCCTGCGGGAGCGGTGGCTCGACGAAGCCCGCCTTCTCCTCGGACGCGCCGGCGTTGTGGAACCCCTGCGACGCCATCGACTCCGCGCTCGTCCACCGCTCCTTCGGCGTGCAGACCAAGGAGAGCGACGGGACGCCGACCCAGCCGGACTGCCGGTTCACCCCGGCGGACCCGAAGGCCGACAAGTTCGCGCTGTCCGCGAACTACCAGCTGACGCCGATCGACCTGCAGGCCTACTGGAAGGCCATGCACCTCAGCAGCAAGGCCGACGTACGCCGCCCGAGGATCGCGCTCGCCGACGACGCCCGGATGGTCGTCCACTACACGACCAAGCTGCTCACGATCACCGGCTTCGTGCAGAACGGCGACCTGTTCCAGGTCGTCAACGTCGTCGACCCGGCGCCGTACGACGTCCGGCGCGACACCGCCGGCGTCGAGGCGATCCTCACCTCGCTGTCCCAGCACGCCGACGAGACCGGGGCCGGGGTGTCCCCCAGCGCGACGGCCACCGTCACCCAGAACTGAGCGCCCGGAGCACCCGCTCGGCCTTCCACTGCGTCTCGGCCCACTCCTCGGCGACGTCGCTGGCGACCGTGATGCCGCCGCCGGTGCCGAGGCGGTAGCGGCCGTCCCTGGTCGTGGTGAGGCTGCGGATCACCACCCCGAGGTCGGCCCGGCCGCCGGCGCCGATCCAGCCGAAGGCACCGGCGTACGTGCCGCGCGGGGTGGCCTCCACGGCATCGATGATCTGCATGGTCCGCAGCTTCGGTGCACCCGTCATCGAGCCCGCGGGGAACAGGTTGCGCAGCGCGTGGACGGTGCTCACGTCCGGCCGCAGCCGGCCCCGCACCGTGGAGACGAGCTGGTGCACCGCGGCGTACGACTCGACCTGCATGAGGCCCGGCACCGTCACCGTGCCCACCTCGCAGACCGTCGCGAGGTCGTTGCGCAGCAGGTCGACGATCATCAGGTTCTCGGAGCGGAACTTCGGGTCCGTCGCGAGGTGCACCCGCGCGGCCTCGTCCTCCTCCGGCGTCGCGCCCCGCGGCGTGGTGCCCTTGATCGGCTTGGTCTCGATCGTGCGGTCGGCGCCGATGAGCGCGTACCGCTCCGGGCTGGAGCTGAGCAGCCACGCACGCGCCCCGGGCACGTCGTGCTGCAGGAAACCCGCATAGGGGGCGGGGTTCAGCTCGCTGAGGCGGAGGTATGCCGTCACCGGGTCCAGCGCGCTCTCCACCTCGACCCGGTGGGTCAGGTTCACCTCGTACGAGTTGCCCGCGTGCAGCTCCTCCTGGACCCGGCCGAACGCCTCCTCGTACGCCGAGCTCGGGCGTGTGGTCTGCCGAGTTCGGCCTTCTGGTCGACCGAAACCACCGATTGGGTCGACCACACGTCTGAACTCGCGCTGGAGGGTGCGGGAGGGGCGCATCCAGACGGCATCCGGCTGGTGCGGGTCGGGGGTGGCGGGGAGGTCGGAGCGGGAGGCGTAGCCGAAGTAGCCGTACCAGCGAGCGTCCTCGGGTCCGTCGGCCAGCTCGGCCTCGAGCACGGCGAACGGGTCCTCGCCGACCACCTCGGCCCGGCCGGAGACGTGCCGGGTGACCTCGCCCCGGCTCGCGTCGTAGGTCAACGACACGTCGTCGGGCTCCAGCCAGGCCAGGCTGTCGCCGATCCAGGCGCACCGCGGCGCCGTCCTCGCCATCTCCTCGAAGCTCATCGGCGGTCCAGGAAGCTGCGGATCATCGCTGCGCCGTGCTCGGACAGGATCGACTCGGGGTGGAACTGCACGCCCTCGACGGGGAGGTGCCGGTGCCGCACCCCCATCACCACCTCGTCGCCGCCGTCCGGTCCGTCCGCCCATGCCGTCGCGACGACCTCGTCGGGCAGCGCGACCGCCGCGAGCGAGTGGTAGCGGACCGCGGCCAGGCCCTGGGGCAGGCCGGTGAACACCCCGCGACCGTCGTGCCGGACGTGCGCGACCTGGCCGTGGGCCGGGGCGACGCGATCCACCACGCCGGCGTACCTCGTCACGATGCCCTGCATCCCCAGGCACACCCCGAGCACGGGCAGGCCGAGGTCGAGCATCGCCCAGTCGTACTCGTCGGGGTGGCCGGGGCCGGGCGACAGCACGACGTGGGAGTACGTCGCCAGGTCGGCCGCCACGACCTCGTCGGACTCCACCACGGTCGGCAGCACCCCGGTCGCTCCGGCGATCAGGTGGACGAGGTTCCAGGTGTAGGAGTCGTGGTGGTCCACGACCACCACGTCAGGACGGGGAGCCATCCAGCAGCACCCCGACGACCAGGTCGTGCACGATGTCGAACCCGCGCTCGGTCAGGATCGACTCGGCGTGGAACTGGACGCCCCGGTAGTGCGGCCCGCTGAGCGCGTTCACGTCGCCGGTGTCGGGATCGGCGTCCACGGTCACGCCCTCGGGCAGCACCGTCGAGGCGTCCGGGCGGCCGACGAAGGTGTTGTAGAACCCGACCCGCTCCAGGCGCCCGCCGAGCTCGACCTCGGCCTGGGTGCCCTGGAAGACGATGTCCTTGAACGCCAGCGGGATGCCCAGCGAGTGGCACAGCGCCTGGTGCCCGAGGCACACGGCGATGAACGGCGTCTGCTCGGCCATCAGGTCCTTGACCGCGGCCCGCAGCCGGCCCATCTTCGGGTCGGCGTCGTCGCGCGGGTCGCCGGGGCCGGGGCCGACGATGACCAGGTCGGCGCCGTCGAAGGCCCCGGTCGCGTAGTCCTCGTGGCGTACGACGGAGGAGCTGATGCCCATCCGCATCAGCATGTGCCGCAGCATGTTCACGAAGTCGTCCTCGCCGTCGAGGATGATCGCGTGCTTGCCGATCAGCCGCGGGTCGACGGGCGAGCCGGCCTGGTCGGCCAGCCAGAAGCCGGACAGCCGGCGGTTGCGGGCGTTGAGGGCGATCAGCACGTCCTCGTCGGCGACCAGCGTCGCGATGTCGACGTCGGGCGCGGGCGCGCGGTCGACGAGGCCGAAGGCGGACAGGATGCCGCCGGCCTTGGCGTGGGTCTCGGCGACCTCGTAGTCCGGGTCGGAGTCGCGCACCAGGGTCGCGCCCGCGGTGACCTTCAGCTTCCCGTCCATGGCCACGTCGGCGGTGCGGATGACGATCGGGCTGTCCAGGACCTGCTGGCCCTCCTCGTCGCGGCCGAACAGCGCCAGCGCCGAGGCGTAGTAGCCGCGCCCGTCCGGCTCGTAGGCCTTGATCAGCCGGCAGGCGTTCTCGACGGGAGAGCCGGTCACCGTGGCGGCGTACATCGTGTCCCGGAGGACCTCGCGCACGTCCTTCGAGGTGCGGCCGGCCAGCAGGTACTCGGTGTGGATCAGGTGCGTCATCGGCTTGAGGAACGGGCCGAGCACCTGGCCGCCCTCGGTGCAGATGTCGCACATCATCTTGAGCTCTTCGTCGACGACCATGAAGAGCTCGTAGATCTCCTTCTCGTCGCGCAGGAAGTCGCGCATCCGCGCCTCGATCCCGCGCGTCTCGCCCGCGGGCGGGCGCAGGTGGAAGGTGCCGGAGATCGGGTTCATCCGGACGTCGCCGCCGTGGACGCTGACGTGCCGCTCCGGGCTCGCGCCGATCAGGAACCGGTCGCCGGTGAAGAAGACGTAGGTCCAGTACGAGCCGCGCTCGCGTTCGAGCAGCCGCCGGAACACGGTGAGCGCCGTGGCAGCGCTCCAGTCGGCGACCTCGGCGCGGTAGGTGCGCCCGACGACGAGGTTCGCGCCCTCGCCCTGGCCGATCTCGTTCTCGATGATGGTGCGGACGATCTCGGCGTACGCCGCGTCGTCGGTGTCGAAGCCGCCGCGGTCGGTGAACTCCACCCCGTCGTCGTCGATGGCCGCGATCACGTCGGCGACGGAGAACTCGTGCTCCTCCTCGACGTCGACGACCACCAGCGGCGTGCCGTCGTCGTGCGCCTCGAAGCCACGCTCCCGCACCTGCCGGAAGGGCACGGCGACCAAGCGGTCCGCCTGGTGCCCCGGCTGCGGTACGCCGGACTCCAGTGGGATGTCCATGATCGACTCGACCACGCTGCGGGTCCCGCCGATCACGCCGACGGTCGGCATGTCGCCGGCCCGGGTCGAGCGACGGATGATCGCCCACGCCTCGTGCCCCTGGATCGCAGCGATGGCGTCCCGGGCGTCGAGGTGTGTCTGCGTCATGGGGCGAAGCCTAGTGGGGCCTCGGGGCGGGGGCTGAGTGGCCGGCGTGCTCCTGGTGCGTGCATCGCAAGGCGGAGGAGGGAGGCGGGCCGGAGGCCCGCCGACCGACGACAACGCGGCGAGGCGCGTGCCAGCGGTGCGCCGGCCGCCAGCCCTCGTTCCGAGGCCCCACTAGTCTCGGCGCAGATGTCAGATGAGGCTGGAGGGCCGATGGACGAGATCACGACGTCGCCGATGACGCCGGCCGACGCGGAGGCCGCGGCCGCGATCCTCACCGAGGCGTTCCACCACGACCCGGTGCTGACCTGGTTGATCCCCTACGAGCACCGACGCAAGCCTGCGCTGGAGACGTTCTTCGCCCTCGAGACCCAGCACGTGCTGCAGCACTCCGACAGCCTGCTGGCCGCCCGCCGTGGCACGCCCCGCGGAGTCCTGCTGGTCCTGCCGCCGCACCACTGGAAGACGTCCTTCCTGGAGCAGCTGCGCAGCGCCCGCGCCCTCCTCTCGATCTTCGGCGCGCGGATCGGTCGGGCGAATGCGCTGCAGAGCCGCCTCAACCGGCTGCACCCTCGCGAGCCGCACTACTACATCCCGCTGATCGGCGTCGCGACGAGCGCGCAGGGCACCGGCGTCGGCAGCCTGCTGCTCGAGGAGCTGATCGCGCGCGCCGACGCCGAAGGGCTGCCGATCTACCTCGAGGCGACCAGCCCGGACAGCGCCCGCCTCTACCGCCGGCACGGCTTCGTGACCAAGCGGACCGTGGTCGGGCCCGGCCGGAAGCGGAGCCGCGGCTGGCCGCCGATCGAGCTGATGGCGCGCATGCCGCGGGCCACGGACGACGGCTCAGGCTCCTAGCTCCCAACAGCTGCGCAGGTCGGTCGACCGGCGCAGCTGCTCCAGCGCCCGGGCCCGCGTGGGCCCGATGCTGCCCACCGGGACGTGCAGACGGGCCGCCAGCTCGGCGTACGACAGGGACGGCTCGGCGACCATCAGCACCATCAGGTCGCGGGCCGGCGGCGGCAGCTGGGCGAGCGCGCGGCGGACCCGTCGTCGTTCGTCGGCCGCGATCGCGCCGGCCTCGGCCTGGTCCGCGACGGCGGTGTCGAGGTGGCGCTCGTCGGACGGGTCGACCGACCGCAGCCGCTGACCGCGGCCGAGCAGGCGCACGCACTCGTGGGCGGTCGTCGTACGGATCCAGCCGGGCAGCGCCGCCGGATCGCGGAGCTCGTCGAGGTGCTCGACCAGGTGCAGCCAGACCGTCTGGCTGACGTCGTCGCGGTCGGCGCCGCCGAGGCGGTGCGCCCGCACGATCGCCTCGACCAACGGGCGGAACCGCTCCACGATGGCGTCCCACGCGGGGCCGTCGCCGGCCCTTGCCGCCGGGACCAGTGTCGTGAGTGCTGCCTCCATGGCGTCCACCTCCTCTCGCATGGTCCCGCCGGCGCAGGGCCACAGCCAGCGGTCGTGACCGAGCAGACAGCCCGGTGGGGCGTCACGTGGATCACGTATCTGCGGAGCGGTCTCGCGGGTCCTCCTTGCAGATCGCGACACCCGTCGCACCGCAGCTCCCTGGAAGGACTGATCACGATGACCTGGACCGAGACCCACGAACGCACCCGCATCCTGCGCCACGTCGCCGAGGTGGCCGCGACGGACATGTCCGGCGCGCTCCCCTGGCGGGAGGAGTGGGGTCAGTACTTCGCCGGCCCGACCGGCCTGCTCCACGCCCTGCGCGGCCGGCTCGAGGGCATGTACGACGCCCAGGTCGACGACCACTCGCCGCAGGACTACGAGGACACCCAGCACCGGATCCGGGAGAGCCAGGCCGGCGTGATCGCGATCCTGCGGGCCGGCGCGCACGCGCTGCGGACGATCCCTGCGCCCGTCGTACCGGAGCCGGTCGTGGAACGCGTGCACTTCTGGCAGGGCCGCGGCGGTGCCGCGCTGCCGACCAACGTCTGGCGCTGATCCCCCCGGACAGGCAACGACCGTGCGGGCTGTGGGGGACGCACGGTCGTTGTCGCCCCCACTCGGGACGGGGCTCAGACCCCGAGCGCCAGGAACGACGCGGTGGTCGCGGACGCGATCGGGTCGGTGGTGTGCCGGCGTACCTCCCACAGGGCGGTGGCCGGGTCCTTCCCCTCGGCGAGGGCGGCGTGCAGGCCGACCATCAGCTCGGCGGTGGCGTCGTCGTTGACCTCGGCGACGCTGCAGACCAAGCCGGCGGTGCCGAGGCCGAAGAGCGCGGCGGCCAGGCCGAGCAGCTCCTGAGCGCCGACGGGAGCGAGCACGCCGGACTCGCAGGCCGACAGCACCACGCGGTACGGCGCCCGTCCGATCCGCTCGATGTCGTGCACCGTCAGCGGACCGTCGGCGAGGTCGAGGCTGGAGAACAGCGGGCTGTCGGCACGGAAGTGGCCGTGGGCGGCCAGGTGGACCAGGTCCGCACCGTCGAGGCCGGTCAGGACCTGCTCGAGCGTGGCTTGCCTGCCCGCCAGCAACTGGGCTTCGGGGTGCTGCTGGGCCAGCAGCGGGACCTCCGCGCCGCCCGACTCCAGGCCGGGTCCGCAGACGAGGACGGTACGTCGCTCCGCCGGCCGGCTCACCGCTCGCGCACGGAGCCACTGACCCGCGGACGGCACCACGCTGAACGGGCGATCGGCGAGGGTCGGCAGGACCGCCCACGGCAGGCCGTGCAGCCGGGTCGTCGGGGCGAGGACGACCGGGCCGTCCGGGATCAGGCGGGCCGCGTCGCCGAGGATCGCGTCCTGCAGCCGGGCGCCGACCTGGTCGGTGGCAGCAGGACGCCCGCGGGCGCTGCGTCGCAGCAGCATCGCAACGGGGTCGAGCAGGGCGAGGGCGTCGGCGGTGGGGCCGGCGACCCGGCGTCTGACCCTGCCGTCATGGACCACGAGGACGTGCAGCGCGCCGTCGACGTCGACGAGCTCGACCAGGCAGCCGTCGCCGACGCCGGCGACGACCTCCTCGGCGCTGGCCGGCCGGTCGGGGTCGGCGCCCTCGGCGGAGCGAGTGTGGCTCTCCGCGCGGACCGCCCGCTCCAGCCGGAGCCGGTCCCGCTCGAGCTTCTCGGTGGGCTCGCCAGCCGCCCGTGCCTCGGCGAGCTGACGGCCGTTGTCGCGGAGCGCGGCCAGGGACTCGGGGATCGTGGTGGCGTCCGAGGTCATCGCCGGCTGCGCGAGCGTGGTCGCACGGGTGCGCTCGACCCAGCCCAGGAGGCGCCGCGGGTCCGGCGCCGCCGCCCGCAGCGCGACCTCGGTCAGCTCCCGCCCGTGCGTGGTCGCCTGGGCCCGCAGCTCCGAGCTGCCGAGCAGCCGCCGCTGCTCGTCGATGGCGTCGAGCCCTGCCCGGCAGGCCCGCAACGCCGCGCCCCGGTCCCCCGCCTCCTCGCGCTCCAGCGCCCGCGCCAACCAGGCCGCCGCCCGGACCAGGGCGTTGGGGTGGTTCCGGTACGACGCCGCGGCTGCCCACCAGCGCTGCCTCTCGGCCGGCGTGCGCGCGGCACGTGCTGCGAGACCGAGCGCCAGAGGAGCATCGGTCGCACTCTGCGCGTGCAGCTCCTCCGCAACCCGAGCTGCGCTGGCTGCGAGGCGCCGCCGCTCGCCGGTCTCGAAGCGCGCGCGAACCTCGGCGAGCCGGGAACGTGCCTCGAGCCACGACCGCTGCTGGCGTCGCGCGGCCGTCGTCGCCTCGCGTGCTGCGACCTGCGACGCGGCAGGATCACCAGACGCCAGCAGCGCCCGCGCCTGTACCAATCGCACGCGCGAGATGTCGAACGCAGTGACGCCCTCCGGTCGCGCCAGCAGATCCGCCGCCTCGGTCGGAAGACCCGCCGTCAGGTAGGCGTTCGCGTAGGCGCAGAGAAGGTCGACCCGCACCGTCGCTCCGGCCGCGCGGTAGAGACGGACAGCCTCGGCGTAGTGAGCAAGACCGCGCGCGACATCGCCTCGCAGAACGGCAACCTCGGCGAGGTTCGAGTAAGCCGATGCCATCTCACCGGTCGCCCCTACACGAGCCAGCAGGTCCACGGCTTGGCGCAGGTGGGTGTCAGCCGACGCCATCCGCCCGAGCCGCTCCTCGGCACCCGCCACGCAGATGCACGCTCGGGCCTCCCACAGCGGGTTACCCGATCGTGCGAGCAGACGCCGCGCTTCCTCCGCGGCGGGGAGAGCCTCCGCGTGGCGGTCCACCATCAGGAGCAGGACAGCACGCCTCAGCTGCACCTTGGCGAGGACCTCGCCGTCGGCCAGAGAGCTGGCGATCTCGAGCTCCCGGAGTGCTGCAGCGGACCGTCCCGCGTAGAGCAGCGTTCCGGCCAACGTGGCACGTACGTCGGCCTCACGGTTGGCCTCTCCGCACGCCGTCGCGGCGGCGAGGGCCACGCGGATGCGAGTGAGCGCGGCGTCCAGGTCACCGCTGTCGCGCAGGACGATGGCCAACGCCTGCTCGGCCACCGACCGCGAGCGGTGGTCGGGGTTCGACTCCAACGTCGCCTCGGCGCGCGCGCGGGCCTCCCGAGGTCGCTCGATGGCGAGGTCCAGCAGGTCATCCATGGGCATCCTGAGCGCGAGGGAGGAAGCTCTTTACCGCCAGTCCCGAGCGCCACTACGTTAGCGCCGCAAGGGGATCTCGGGCTGCCCTCGTCCCTAGCCCAAGGAGTGGCCATGTCAAACCCGGTGCGTCCGTCGTCCGCCCTCCGCCCGCTCGGCTGGTTGGTCTCACGACTGCGGTGGCCGTGGGACTGGTGGCGGACGATCGACCGAGACGACCAGGACGACAAGAGGCACCAGGAACCGTCCGACCTGGCAGCCGAGACAGCACGCGCCCAGGGCCGCGTCATCCGGCGAGCGTTCGGGGACGGTGTGGCGGCGGCGGCACGCGACGGAGGAGGTCGGACGGATGACGACGCGGAGGCGGCGTACTTCTTCCGCCCGGGCCACGCTCTGGTCCGGGAGAGCCGCCTCGAGGAGGTGCTGACGTTCTTCCGGGACAACGAACGCGACTTCGTCGGCCCTGCCGAGCGTTCCGACGAGCAGCCGTCCATCCCTGGGCTGGTGACGATCAGGTTGCCCTCTCGTCGTGACGGCGAAGACGACGTCCTCCGCACGCTCGACGAGCTCGACGGTTCGATTCTCCCGGACGACGAGGGCCGGCGCGCGGTGTCGCCGGACCACGTGCTCTACGTCACCAACGTTGCTCCACACTTCTGCCCCGCCACTGAGCCCGAGTACCCGTCGACCGATGAACCCGTCCCCCACTTCGGCGCGGATCCCAGTTGGGGACACGGGGTCCGTGTGTCGGTGGTCGACACCGGCTGGTGGGCACCCGCCCCGAAGCACGCGTCCTGGCTGGCGAGCGGCGTCTACGCCGACCCGCTCGACGTGGAGGACATCAACCCGAAGGCGATCCACGAGTACGGCGGCCACGGCACCTTCGTGGCGGGAGTCATCAAGCGTGCAGCCCCGGACGCTCACATCCAGGTTCAGGGAGCACTCACGCACGGCGGCGCCATCTACGAGTCCGCCATCGTGGCGCAGCTGCACCAGGCCTACACCGAGCGAGATCACCCGCAACTGATCTCGATGTCGGCAGGCACCCACAGCCGCAAGGACTTCCCGCTGATCGCGTTCGACGCGTTGATGGCTGCGCTGCATGAGCGCGACATCGATCCGTTGCTGGTCGCGGCAGCGGGCAACGACTACGGCGAACAGCCGTTCTGGCCGGCGGCCTTCCCCTGGGCCATCGGCGTCGGCTCTGTCGACGCGAACAAGGACTGCAGCGACTACTCGAACATCGGCCCGTGGGTGAAGGTCTACGCCCGTGGTCGCGACCACATCAACGCATTCCCCGTCGGGATCTACCCCTGCTACGAACCGGCGAACGCCGGACAGGTGCGCCAGTTCGACGGGCTCGCACAGTGGAGCGGTACGTCGTTCTCCACCCCGGTCGTCACAGGGCTGATCGCTGCGGAGATGAGCCGTACCGGAAAGGACCCCAGGGCCGCCTACGCCGCCGTCCTGAAGGCGGGCGTTCCAGGAACTGATCGCGCCAACCGGGCGATCACGATCGTCGGGCCGCTGACCTGAGCCCGCTGGTTTCGATGCGCCGTTCGCTGGCGCTCGCGGCTACTCAACCAACGGCACAAGCTAGAGGGTGACCCAGGGGGTGGTGAGCGAGAAGCCCCCCACCTCCACCACGAAGCGCACCAGCCCGGCACCGACCCCGGCGAAGCGGAAGAAGCCGGCGGCGTCGGCCTCGACGGTCACGTCCTCGACATCCGGGCGCTGCAGCGTCACCACGGCGCCCGCCCCGTCCACGACCTCGCCGAGCACCTGGTCGCCGTCGACCTCCACCTCGACGGTGATGCCGCTGCGACCGAAGGTGAGGGCGCGCGGCGTACCTCCGGAGGATCGAACGGCGGCGCCGGCGTCCAGCAGCGAGTCGTGCAGCAGCTCGGCGAGCTCCTCGTCGACGGTGCGCCAGGTGAAGGCGGCGCGGGCCGCGTCACGGCGGCGGTCACTGACCGCCCCCGCCTCGCCCACCGCCTCGCCCAACGCGGCCAGCAGCTCGTCGTCGGACATCGAGTCCCAGCTCAGGTCACTCATGCTCGTTCCCCCTCCAGCTCACCGAGCTGACGTAGCGCCCGCGTCCGCCGCAACTGCTCCAGCGCGCGGGCACGGGTCGGCCCGATGCTCCCGATCGGGATGCCCAGCCGGGCGCTGATCCGCTCGTAGCCCACCGGCGGATCGGCCAGCAGCAGGAGCAGCAGCTCCCGCCGGCCGGCCGGCAGCTCGGCGAGCGCCTCCCGCAACAGCTGCCGGCGCTCGGCGGCCAGCAGCTCCTCCCCCGCCGCATCGGGTACGACGGCGTCCAGCCCGTGCTCGGCCTGCGGGTCGACCGCGCGGACCTTGCCGCGCGCACCCAGCAGGCGCAGGCACTCGTTGCGGGTCGTCGTCCGGATCCACCCGGGCAGGGCGTCGGGCTCGCGCAGCGCACCGAGGTGCTCGACGAGCCGCAGCCACACGGTCTGGCTGACGTCGTCGCCGTCGGCCTCCGAGAGCCGGTGCGCGCGGATGATGGCGCCCACGAGCGGCAGGAACCGCTCCACGATCGCGTCCCACGCATGCTGGTCTCCTCCCTTGGCGGCCGGGACCAGCTCGGAGAGTGGGTGCGAAGCGTCCACCTGTGCATGGTCCCGCACATACAGAGCGCGCGACCAGTGCTCCTGATACATCCGAGAAGTTTTCCGAAACCGGTGTATCAGCGGCCGGCCCCCGCCGCTCCTCCTCCCGTGAACCGCGGCGCACCGCCGCAGCAGCTCCCCGGAAGGAACACGACGATGACCTGGACCGAGACCCACGAACGCACCCGCATCATCCGCGAGGCGATCGCCGCAGCCGCCAGCGACATGACCGGCGCCGTCCCGTGGCGCGAGGAGTGGTCGGCGTACTTCGACGGCCCCTCGGGCCTGGTGGCCGCGCTCCGTGCCCGTTGGGAGCGGATGTGCGTGGCCCAGCTGGACAGCCAGGCCAGCCACGACGACGTCGACGAGACCTACGCGCGGCTGCGCCGCTCCGAGGCCGCCGTCGTCAAGATCCTCGAGACGGCACGCGACCAGGCCGTCGGCCGGGTCCTGCCGCTCACCGGGGCTGCACCGCTCCCGCAGGTCGTCAAGCGCCGGATCTTCGCCCTCCACGGCGGTCCGGTCCTCCCCACCGCCGAGCCTCGTCACTGAGGCTGCGGCGCGAAAAGGGCAGCAGCCGCGCGGATCTGTGGGGACCGCGCGGCTGCTGTTCCTCTGTCCTGTACGTCGGTACGACGATCAGGCCGGTGCTGTCATCGTCCGGCTGATGATCTCCTTCATGATCTCGCTGGTGCCGCCGTAGATCTGCGAGATGCGCAGGTCGGCCCAGGCGCGGGCGATCGGGTACTCGTTCATGTAGCCGTAGCCGCCGTGCAGCTGCAGGCACTTGTCGGCGACCTCCTGGGCCTTCTCCGAGCACCACAGCTTGGCCATCGCGACGGTGGGGATGTCGAGCTGGCCCTGCAGGTGCAGGCCGATGCACTCGTCGACGAACGAGCGGGCCACGCGCGCCTCGGTGGCGCACTCGGCGAGCTTGAACTTGGTGTTCTGGAAGCCCCAGATCGGGCGGCCGAAGGCCTCGCGGTCGTGGACGTAGCGCAGCGTCTCCTCGACCATGTACTCCATCGCGATGGTGTTGGAGACCGCGATGATCAGGCGCTCCTGGGGCAGCTGCATCATCAGCTGGACGAAGCCCTGGCCCTCCTCGGTGCCGAGCAGGTTGGTGACCGGGACGCGCACGTCCTCGTAGACGAGCTCGGCGGTGTCCTGGCCCTTCATGCCGACCTTGTCGAGGGTCTTGCCGCGGGAGAAGCCCGGGGTGCTGGTGGGCACGAGGATCAGCGAGATGCCGGATGCCGCCTCCTCCGGGTTGGTCTTCGCGACCGTGATCACCAGGTCGGCCTGACGGCCGTTGGTGATGAAGATCTTGGAGCCGTTGATGACGTACTCGTCGCCCTCGCGGATCGCCTTGGTCTTGACGCTCTGCAGGTCCGAGCCGGTGCCGGGCTCGGTCATGGCGATGGCGCCGACGACCTCACCGGAGGCCAGCTTGGGCAGCCACTCCTGCTTCATCTCCTCCGAGCCGTAGGCGAGGATGTAGTGGGCGACGATGCCGTTGTGCAGCGAGACGCCCCAGCTGCTGTCGCCGACCTTGGCCTGCTCCTCGATGAGGATCGCCTCGTGCGCGAAGGTGCCGCCGCCACCGCCGTACTCCTCGGGGATGGAGAGGCAGAGCAGGCCGACCTCGCCGGCGCGGTTCCACAGGTCGCGGTCGACCTCCTTGTTGGAGATGAACTTCTCGACGTTGGGGCGGACCTCCTTCTCCATGAAGGTGCGGCAGAGGTCGCGGAAGTCGTCGAGCGACTCCGAGGAGTCCATCCAGGGCGAGCGGCGGGTGGGCACGATGAGGAACCTTTCGGGAAGAGCCTGATACAGGCTGTATCAACACCACGATTGTGGCACCCGGGAACGCTTGATACAAGGTGTATCAGGACCGGTAGGGTTGTCGTGTGATCGATGGCGACGAGCGGCGTAAGGCGCTGGTCCGGGCCGCCCGCGACGCGATCGAGGAGCTCGGGCCGGGCGTCGGCATGGCCCAGATCGCCGAACGGGCCGGCATCCGGCGGCCCAACGTCTACCGGCTGTTCGAGAGCAAGGAGCAGCTCGACCGCGAGGTCGCCCGGCAGGCCAGCAAGGAGCTGCTCTCCCACGTCCGGCCGCAGCTGACCAGCACCGGGCTCCGGTACGACGTCGTCCGCGCCATGATCGACCAGCAGTTCGGCTGGGCCGCGCAGCACCCGCACCTCTACCGCTTCGTCACCGCCCAGCGGCAGGCCATCACGCTGCAGGGCGACCGCGGCGGCCGTCCGCAGTTCCTCTCCGAGATCGTCGACACCACCACCGAGCACGCCCGCCGGGTCGTCGGCGACGTCGCAGTGCCGGCTCCGGACGCCGTGCTGGCGAGCCTGATGGGAATGGTCGACGCCGGCACGCTGTGGTGGCTCGACCACCACGACGAGACCCAGTCGCAGGTGGTGGACCGGCTCGCCCGGCAGGTGCTGCTCGTCCTCGAGGACGTGCTCACCGCGGTGGGCATCGACCCGGCGGTCCTGGACAGCGTCGGCTGACCCCTACCCGAGAGCCTTGGCGCTCGCGGTCATCACCGGCCCGGATGGCTCGACCTTGATCGTCGCGACGGCGGCGGTCAGGAGCCGGTCGACGGCCTCGGTGACGGCCTGGGGCGGGTCGGCCCAGCCGTCGACCTGGACCCGCGCGATGTGGCTGTCGCTGCGCAGGAACCAGAGCGTGGTCGGGTGGGCGCCGCCCCTCGAGGCGACGAGGAGGTCACCCGTCGGTCCGGCCGTCGCGAAACCGCACGACGCGAGCGACGACTGCAGGTCAGCCAACGCCTGTTGCGAGGCAGCGCCGGAGTCGTAGCTGCTCAGCATGACCACGGCGTCGCTGCCCACCGTCTCACCCTGGGACGAGGACGCGTCGTCCACCAGGCAGCTCGGCGCGTCGATGTACTGCGAGGCGCCCTGGGTCCGGAAGCCGGCCGCCCAGCTGCCGAGCGCCTGCCGGAGCTCCGCGGCCGTCGGGCTCGTCATCGAGTACGACGGTGCGTTGGCGGAGGAGCTCCCGCTGCCGCTCGACGAGCCGCTGGAGAAGGTGTCGCCGGCGATGCCGGACATCACACTGACCGTGCTGTCCTCCTGGATGGCAGCCAGCAGCGCGTCGCCCAGCGCGGCCCGGACCGCCTCGGGATCGGCGTTCGCCGGGTCCGAGATGCCGAGGAACGCGAGCCGCTCGTGCCAGCGGGCCACCGCGAAGAGGGCGTGACCGTTGGCGTCCGAGGCGCGGGCGGTGACCAGCTCGGTGTCGGCCGCGGGCTCCGTCGTACGCACGTCGGTGCAGGCGCTCGACGGAGACGCGGCCGCCATCAGGTGCTGCGCCGAGGCGGCGGTCTTCATGGCCATGCCGCGGGAGAACGCGATCGAGTGACCGGACAGGAAGGCCGAGGCGCCGTAGCTCGCCACGTCGCTGTCCCGCTCGTTGCCCAGCAGCGAGGTCATGCAGTCGTCGCCGGCCGCGTTGAGGTCGTGCGGGACGTCCTTGATGCTGGTCGGCTCGGTCCAGCCGGAGATCCAGCCCGTGGTGACGGCGTCCAGGACACCGACGCTCAGCGGCGCCGGGGCGGGCAGGTCGCCGGCCGGATCCACCACGGCGTGCGTGGAACGGTGCTCGATGAGCCCCACCCCTCCGCCCGCGATCACGGCGAGGGCGGCGACGGCGCCCACCAGCCTCGTCGTACGACGACGGCGAGCGGTCTGCGTGACACGCTCCGCGCCGGGGGCGTGGGTCCGGGTGGCGACGTCGTGGGTGAGCGCGTCGAACGCGCGGTCGATGTCGAAGAGGTCAGGCATGGGCTGTGTCCCCGCTCCGGGTCTGGTCCTGATCCTCGCCCAGCAGCTGGGCGAGTGCGGTGCGCCCGCGCGAGAGGCGGGCCTTGACGGTGCCCTCGGGGCACCGCTCCATGGAGGCGATCTCGGCGACGGGGAAGCCGGCGAGGTGGTGCAGCACGACGGCACGGCGCTGGGCCTCGGGCAGCTCCCGCAGGGCTGCGACGAGCGCGACGGTGGAGCCGTCCGGGCCGAGCACAGGTTCGGGGCCGCGGGTCGTGGCCAGGTGCCGCAGCGCGGTCCGGTGGCGCCGCCAGCGTGACACCGCCAGCCGGGTCGCGACCTGGCGCACCCAGGCGCCGGGCTCGTCGTACCTGCTCAGCTTGGACCAGCGCGGCCAGGCCCGCGTGTACGCCTCCTGGGCGATCTCCTCGGCGTGCCCGAGGTCGCCCGAGATGGCGTACGCGCAGGCGACGGTCCTGCCCCACGTGGCGTCGTAGAACGCCGCGAAGTCAGCATCAGCGCTCATGCCGTGCTCCCGATGTCGTCATGCACCCAACACGCACGACCATCATCGGGGGTTGCACCGGTCCGCGGAGGTTTTCGTCGTACCTGATCGTGTGGCCCCTTTTCGTGACTCAGAAGGGCCAAACGATCAGGTAGGACGGCGGGTCAGGAGATCGTCGTGAGCAGCTGGGTCGCGCGGGTGAGGACCACGTAGAGCGTGGCGCGGCCGGTGGCGGACTCGTCCTGGATCTCCTGCGGGCGGACGACCACGATGGCGTCGAACTCCAGGCCCTTGGTGTCGAGGCCGGTGAGGACGACGACGCGGTCGGTGCCGGAGGGCGGAGCGAGGGCGTCGCGGGCCGAGGCGGCGGCCGACGGGGCGTCCTCGGCCAGCTCGGGCCACGAGGCGAGCCAGCCGTTGACCTCGCTACGGCGGGCGACCGGCACCACGATGCCGACCGTGCCGGAGACCTGCTGGGCCAGCTCGGTGACAGCGGCGCGCGTGGCCGCCTCGAGGTCGGGCACGGGACCGATCTGCACCGGCTCCGCGCCGGTACGCCGCACGGCGTCGGGCAGGTCGGCGTCGAGGCCGACCCGCTCGGCGTACGCGGCGGCGTACGCGTAGATCTCGGCGCTGTTGCGGTAGTTCGTGGAGAGGTGGAACGCGTGCACGGCCTTGCCCTCGAGCGCCTTCGCGCGCGCCTCGTCCGACTCCGCGGGCACCGGCCACGAGGACTGCGCCGGGTCGCCGACGATCGTCCAGGTCGCCGTCCGCCCACGGCGGGCGACCATCCGCCACTGCATCGGGCTGAGGTCCTGCGCCTCGTCGATGAGCACGTGCGCATAGGGGTCGTCGTCGATACCGTACGTCGGCGCGACCCACCCGCGCCCGCTCGCGAACTCCCGGTCGGCGACGGTGAGCAGCTCCTCGCGGTCGCTGTCCTTGAGGGCCGCGGCGTAGCCGTCCTCGTCCACCTTGCGCTCCGGCTTGTCGCCGAGCAGGTAGCGCAGCTCGTCGAGCAGCGGCACGTCCTCGATCGAGATCTGCCCGCTGATCGGGCGGGACGCGTCCAGGTGCGCCCAGGACTTCGCCAGCAGGGCCTGCTCCTCGCGGCTCAGCAGGCCTTCGGACACCCGGCCGAGCAGCTCGGGGTCGCGCAGCCAGCACAGGACCGTCGCGGCGTCCAGCGGGGGCCACCAGGCGAGGGCGAAGTCGCGGAAGTCGTCGTTGCCGAGCAGGTCCTCGTTGAACTCCTCGCGGCCGCGGTCGCGGCCGCGCTCGGAGCGGACCTGGCGCCACAGGGCGTCGAGCAGCGCGTGGGAGACGCGCGGCACCTGCTTGTTGCGCAGGCCCTGCGACATCAGCTGGCGGCGTACCTGACCGAGCTTGCCGCGGTCGAGGACCAGCCGGTCGTCGCGGTAGAACATCCGGAACTCGGTGGACGATCCCGGCGCCTGCTGACGGGCCGTACGCCGGATCAGCTCGGCCATCCGCGCCGAGCCCTTGATGTCGGCGACCGCCGGCTCGTCGTGCCGGGTGGCGCGTACGTCGCTGACGACCTCGCCCAGGCTGCGCAGTGCGACGGCGGTCTCACCGAGGCTGGGCAGGACCCGCTCGATGTAGCGCATGAAGACGCCGGAGGGGCCGACCACGAGCACGCCCCCGCGCTCGTAGCGCTGGCGGTCGGTGTAGAGCAGGTACGCCGCGCGGTGGAGCGCGACCACCGTCTTGCCGGTGCCCGGGCCGCCGGAGATCGCGACGACGCCCTTAGCGGGGGCGCGGATCGCCTTGTCCTGCTCGGCCTGGATGGTCGCCACGATGGAGTGCATGTTCCGGTCGCGGGCGCGCGAGAGCTGGGCCATCAAGGCCCCCTCGCCGACGATCGGCAGGCTGCGACCCTCGGCCTCGGCCGCCTCCTGGGCGTCGGCGTCCAGCAGCTCGTCCTCGACACCGATGACGGTGCGGCCGGTGCTGCGCAGGACGCGGCGCCGGATCACGCCGTGCGGCTCGGCCGCGGTGGCCTGGTAGAAGACGGCGGCCGCCGGGGCCCGCCAGTCGATGAGGAGCGACTCGCGGTCGTCGTCGCGCAGGCCGATGCGGCCGACGTACCGCGGCTCGGGGTCGATCTCGTCGACCAGGTCGAGGCGGCCGAAGACCAGGCCCTCGTGCGCGGCGTCGAGCTGGGCGAGGCGCTTCGCCGCCTGGAACACCATGGCGTCACGCTCGACGAGCCCGCCCTCGTGTCCGAGCCGGCCGCGGGCATGGCCCTCCTTGGCGAGCTCCTGCGCAGCGAGCCCCGCATGGTCCAGCTGTGCGTAGACGCGATCCACGAACACCTGCTCGGTGGCGACCTCGCGCTCCACCTGATCCGACATCGACGCTTCCCCTCGAGCACGCCCGTTCGCCCCTCCCGAACGGGAGGTGGCAAGTCCTCAAGATTACCGGAGGGCGTCGTCGATGCCGTCCAGCAGGCGGGTCAGATCGGCATCGCGCTGCATGCGCGGCGTGTCCCGCAACGGGCCGCTGCCGTAGAGCATGGAGAACCCGTGGACACCGGCCCAGCACGACAGCTCCGCTCCGGGACGCTTGGCGACCGCCATCGCACCGACCTCCAGGCACGCGTCCAATGCCTCGGTGAGCAGCTGGTAGGGGCCGGCCAGCTCACCGATGCTGCCCTCGTCGAAGCCCACCCGGAACAGCCCCGGCTCGGCGAGCGCGTACTCGACGTACGCCTGTCCCGTCGCCCGCAGGCGCTTGCGCGCGCGGTCCTGCGGGTCCTTCGCCCGCACCCGGCCCACCTTGGCGCGCATGGCCGCGGCCAGCTCGGCGAGGGCCACCGACGCGACCTCCTGGACCAGCTGGTCCCGGTCGGCGAAGTGCCGGTAGGCGGCGTTGTGCGAGACCCCGGTCCGCCGGGCCACCTCGCGGAGCACCAGCCCGTCCGGCCCCTTCTCCCGCGCCAGCGCGACGGCCGTCTCGATGAGGGCCTCGCGCAGGTTGCCGTGGTGGTAGGAGCTCACGACTGCATGGTAGGCGTTCCGAACCGGAAGTGTTGACAGTGGGAACATCTGGGTGTCATGGTGGGCGATGTTGACAGTGGGAACTTATGGCGACACGGGAGAGACCATGAAGCGCAGGGCCGGCATCCTCGCCGCGGTGTACGTCGCCGTGCTGGCGATCAACCTCGACGTCACGATCGTCAACGTGGCGCTGCCGAGCATCGCCCGCGAGCTGGGCGCGGGCACCCGCGGCCTGCAGTGGGTCGTGGACGGCTACAACCTCGCCTTCACCGCCCTGGTGCTGGCGTTCGGCAGCCTGTCCGACCGCTTCGGCCGACGGCCCGCGCTGATCGTCGGGCTGCTCGGCTTCGCGGCCACCAGCGTCCTGGGCGCCCTGGTCCACTCGACCGGCACGCTGATCGCGGCCCGGTTCGGGATGGGCGCCTTCGCCGCGATGATCTTCCCCGCGACGCTGTCGATCATCTCCAACGCCTTCACCGACCGGAAGCAGCGCGCGGCCGCGCTCGGTGGCTGGGGTGCGGTCGTCGGTGTGGGGGTGGCGTCCGGCCCGGTGACCGGCGGCCTGCTGCTCGAGCACTTCTACTGGGGCAGCGTCTTCCTCGCCCTCGCTCCCGTGGCCCTGGTCGCTGCCGCGCTGGCCTTCTGGCTGGTGCCCGAGTCGCGCGACCCCGACGTACCGGCCCTCGACCTGCGCGGCCTCGCGATCTCGGTGCTCATGCTCGGTGCGCTCGTCTACACCGTGATCGAGGCGCCCGAGCGGGGTTGGTCGAGCGCCGCCACCCTCGGCGGGTTCGCGGTCGCGGCCCTGCTCGTCGTCGCGTTCGTGGCGTCCGAGCGCGCGGCGGAGCACCCGATGCTCGACGTACGCCTCTTCACCGACCGACGGTTCAGCGCGGCAAGCGGCGCCGTGACCGCCAACTTCTTCGCCCTCGCCGGCTTCATCTTCCTGATCACCCAGTACTTCCAGGTCGTCCGCGGGTTCGGCCCGCTGTCCACCGGATCGCGGATCCTGCCCGTCGCGCTGTCGATCGCCGTCGCGTCGGTGCTCGGCGGCCTGCTGGCACCGCGGATCGGCACCCGGGTCGTCGTCGTGACCGGCCTGGTGTTCTTCGGCTCGGCGATGGCCTGGATCGCGTGGAGCGTCGAGGTCGGTACGCCGTACTGGACCGTGATCGTGCCGCAGATGGTGCTGATGGGACTCGGGATGGGGCTCGTGTCGACGCCCGCTACCGAGTCGATCATGCTCGTGCTGCCACCGGCCCGCGCCGGCGTCGGCTCCGCCGTCAACGACGCGACCCGCGAGCTCGGCTCGACCCTCGGCGTCGCGGTCGTCGGCTCGGTGTTCTCCTCGGTCTTCGGCTCGCACCTGCTCGGCAGCGCGTTCGCCGCCACCGGTCAGGCATCGGTGGCGAAGGAGTCCGTGCCGGTGGCGTTCACCATCGCCGGGCACCACCCCGCACTGGTGTCGGCCGCCCAGGACTCGTTCCTCGCCGGACTGACCGTGGGCTGCCTGGTGGTCGCCGGGGTCTGCTACCTCGCGGCCGTGGTCGGGCTGTTCGCCCTGCCGGGGCGCCGGTTCCAGCGGGCGGCCGGGACGGCTGTGGGCGACCCGGACCTGATCGGGGTGCTGTAACGCGTCGTGCCTGATCGGGGTGCTGTAACACTGCGGACCTGATCGGGGTGCTGTAACACGTAGTGACGCGAGCCGGTCGCCCGTTCTGGTTGCTGGCAGCCGTGCCGGACGGGCTTCCAGCGACCAGGCGCGACGCGCAGCTCGCGTAACGACGTGTTACAGCCCGCAACGACGTGTTACAGCGACAGGGTCACTTCTTTCGGTTGAGGAAGGCGATCATCGCCTCCCGCGCCTCGTCGGAGGCGAAGAGCCGGCCGGACAGGGCGGCGAGCTCGTCGGTGCGGGCGGCGATGTCGGCGATGAGCGGGGCGTTGAGCAGGGCCTTGGTCTCGCGCAGACCCTGAGCGGCGCCGGTCGCGAGCTGACCGACGAGCGTGGTGACGGCGGCGTCGAGCTCGGCGGCCGGAACCGCCTTCGTCACCAGCCCGTACGCCGCCGCCTCGGCGCCGCTGAAGACCTCACCCCCGAGCGCGGTGAGCGAGGCGGCGCGCTGGGTCATCCGCGGGAAGACGGTGAGCGAGATGATCGCCGGCGCCAGGCCGAGCTTGACCTCGGTGAGCGCGAAGGTGGCGTCCTCGGCCACGATCGCGATGTCGGAGGCGGCGACGATGCCGATCCCGCCGGCCCGGGCCGCGCCCTCGACGACCGTCACGACCGGCTGCGGCAGCGACAGGATCTGTCGCTGCACGGCGGCGATCGTGCGCAGCCCCTCCTCCAGCGGCACGGTGGAGGCCTCCGACAGGTCGGCGCCCGAGCAGAAGACGCGCCCCGACGACCGCAGCACCACGACCTTCGCCTCGTCACCCTCGCCGACCGCGGTCAGGTGGTCGACCAGCTCGGAGACGAGCTGGCGGGAGAGCGCGTTGCGGTTGTGCGGGCTGTCCAGGGTGATGGTCGCGATGCCGTCGGCGACCTCGAGGTGGACCAGTTCGGTGGCGGGCTCAGTCACGGGCCCATCCTGCCAGGGGTCGGGTGCTCGCAGATTTCCCAAGGTATGTAGGGATGCCAGAGCCTCCCTGGCGCTGCAGCGCTTGGGATGCGCGGATTTCCCTACATACCTTGGGAAATCTGCAGCAGCATCAGTCCTCGTGGATCGGCTGCTTCGGCAGCTTCTTCACCCGCGCCCGCCGCTTCGGCCGCGCCGGGATCATCCCGCGCATCTCCTCGAGCCGGCCGAAGCAGAGCAGCCGGTCCTCGGCGGCGAGGACGTGGTGCGGGAAGGGGTTCGGGATGACCTGGGTGCCACGGTGCAGCGTGAGGACGGTGATGTCGCGGTCGCGCAGGCCCGACTCGCCGAGGGTCTTGCCGACGAAGGCTCCGTCGCCGTGGACGACGATCTCGGCCACGCCGTACCCGGTCGAGACCGCGAGCCGCTCGCGCACGTCGATCTGCGGGAAGGCGACCTGGTTGTCGATGTAGTCGATGATCGCGCCGGCCACGTCGAGGTTGGTGGCGGCCTCGATGCCCTGCAGGCCGGGCGAGGAGTTGACCTCCATGACCAGCGGTCCGTCGTTGCCCTCGAGCATGTCGACGCCCGCGACCTTGAGCCCCATGATCTGTGCGGCCCGGACGGCCGTGCGCTCGAACTCCGGGTCCAGCTCCACCCGCTCGACCGACCCGCCGCGGTGCACGTTGGAGCGGAACTCGTCGCCCTGCGCCGTACGCCGCATCGCCGCGACCACGCGGTCGCCCACGACCAGGGCGCGCACGTCGCGCCCCTTGCTCTCCTTGATGAAGCTCTGGATGAGCACGTTCTGCCGGGTCGACTGCAGCGTCTCCACGATCGCCTCGGCGACCTTGAGGCCGGGCGCCAGGATCACGCCGATGCCCTGCGTGCCCTCGAGCAGCTTGATGACCACCGGCGCGCCGCCGACCTGCTCGATCGCGGGGATCACGCCCGCCCGGTCCTGCACGAACATCGTCTGCGGCATGTCGATGTTGTGCCGCGAGAGGATCTGGAAGCAGCGCAGCTTGTCGCGCGAGTTCGTGATGCCGCTCGCCGTGTTGGGCGTGTACACGTCCATCTGCTCGAACTGACGCACCACGGCGGTGCCGAAGTAGGTGATCGAGTTGCCGATGCGCGGCAGCACCGCGTCGTAGTCGGACAGCGGCTTGCCCCGGAACTGCAGGTCCGGTAGGTCATTGGTCAGGTCGATGCCGAACCGCAGCGTGTTGAGGACCTTCACCTCGTGCCCGCGGTCGAGCGCGGCCGTGCGAAGCCGCTGGGTGCTGTAGGACCGCGGGGCCCGAGAGAGGATCGCGAGTTTCATAACGGTTGATGACCGACCTGATTGGATAGCGACGTGGTGATGGAGGCGGGACGCTCCCGGAGAGCGCAATCCCATTCAAGCAGCACCGCCGTCAACGCGGGGTGGCGAGAGTGGGTGGGCCTGCCCGACCTCGGCGTCGAGCACGTCAAGGCCAAGCTCGACACCGGTGCCCGCACCTCCGCCCTGCACGCGTTCGACCTCGTCGAGCTCGAGCGGGACGGCGTTCCCTGGGTCCGGTTCTCGATCCACCCGTGGCAGAAGACTGCCGACGACGCGCGCACCGTGGAGCTGCCGGTGCACGACCGCCGGACGGTCCGCAGCAGCACCGGCCACGTCCAGCAGCGGTACGTCGTCCGGATGCGGCTCGAGCTGCTCGGCCGCACCGTCGACGCGGAGGTGACCCTCACCCGCCGCGACGCGATGGGCTTCCGGCTGCTGATCGGCCGCGAGGCGCTGCGCCAGGGCTTCCTGGTCGACTCGGGCCGCAGCTACCTGGGTGGTCGTCCGCCCAAGCAGGTACGCCGCCGCAACCGCGGGGTCGCCGATGGCGCGTGAGTCCTTCGCGATCGGCAACGTCCGGGTGCGGGCCGGCTCGACCAAGGACGTCGAACTGCCCATCACCCGGCTCGTCACCGGCGGCGACGTCAGCCTGCCGGTGCGCGTCGTCCACGGGCGCGAGCCCGGCCCTGTCGTGTGGCTCTCCGGCGTGATCCACGGTGACGAGGTGCTCGGCGTCGAGGTGATCCGTCAGGCGCTGGCGGGGCTGTCGGCCAAGACCTTCCGCGGCACGCTGCTCGCCGTCCCCGTCGTCAACGTCTTCGGCTTCCTCGTCGGAGACCGCTACCTGCCCGACCGGCGCGACCTCAACCGGTCCTTCCCGGGTTCGGCCCGCGGCTCCCTCGCCAGCCGGATCGCGCACCTGTTCATGACCGAGGTCGTCACCAAGTGCGAGCTCGGGATCGACCTGCACACGGCCGCGGACCGGCGTACCAACCTCCCGCAGATCCGCGCCGACCTCGACGACCCGCGCACCCGCGAGCTCGCCGAGGCCTTCGGCGCCCCGGTGATGCTGCACGCCCGGCTGCGCGACGGCTCGCTCCGCCAGGCCGCCCTCGACGTTGGTGCCCGGGTCCTGCTCTACGAGGCCGGCGAGATCCTGCGCTTCGACGAGGAGCCGGTGGCGATCGGTGTCGCCGGCGTACGCCGGGTCCTCGAGGCGATGGGCATGGTGGACCCGACCCCCGACGCCGGGCCGGCGCCCCAGGTCGCCGAGTCGCGGGAGAGCGGCTGGGTGCGGGCCCGCAGCACCGGCATCTGGCACACCGATGTGCACCTCGGCGACTGGGTGGAGTCCGGGCGGCGGATCGGCGGCCTGTCCGACACCTTCGGGCGCCGGGTCCGCCTGGTGTACGCCGACCGCACCGGCATCGTCATCGGGCAGACCTTGGCGCCGATCGTCAACGCGGGCGATGCGCTCGTGCACATCGCCCGCGCCGACCGGCCGGAGCCGTACGAGGATCAGTCCGACAACCCGTAGAGCCCCATCGCGACGTACGCCGCGGTGCCCTCCACCCGCGCGCCGACGGTGCGCATCGACCCGTCCAGCGGGCCCAGCTGCTCCGACGCGGGTCCCGTCGCGTGCGAGAACCCGAACCCGTCGAGGTCGTGGCCGTCGACCTGGCCGAAGACCGTCGTCGTCCCCGGACCGACCGGGTTCCCGGCCAGCACCATCATCAGCCGACCAGGGGCACCGGGGAACGGGAGCCGCCAGCTCTGGCCCTGCCGGAGCGTCGTGGGGACCCGGGCCTCGAGGGCCCAGGTGTGCCCCCCGGCCTCGATCGTCCGCGGCAGGCTCAGCCCGTGCGGCTCGGGGATCGCGGGCTGCGCGATGACGTACGCGCCGATCCCGAGCCGTGCGTGCGGGTCGACGAGCGGCTGCCCGCCGTGGTGGTCGAGGAGGCGCACGGTGATCCGCACCCGCTGGCCGGCGCGGTACGCCGTGCGGAACGGGCCGAGCCGGCTGCCGGCGCCGGGGTCGAAGGTCGGCGAGGCCGAGCATCCCGCGCCCCACGCCGGCCGGCCGTCGATCTCACCCTCGAGCCAGGCGTCGCCGTGCCGACCCGATCCGGTCACGCTGCACAGGTCGGCCAGCACGAGCCTCTGGCGGCCGGGGCCGGGCATCGTGACCGTCAGGGACAGCGTGGTGGCGCCCTCGGGAGCGATCCGGGCACCGACGAGCCGGCGGTCCGCGACGTCGCGCCGGTAGCTGATCCCGTCGGTCGTCACGCCGTCGGGCGGGGTGCTCGCGAGCCGGTAGACCGCGAGCGCCGTACGGCTCGAGCCGCGGACGCTGACCGTCGTACGGCCCGCGCCCGGGTCGATCCGGACGAAGTCGCCGAAGTCCGGCCGCGAGGAGTGGAAGGTCCCCGACGGCGTCGTGACGCGCACGCGCTGGTCGGCGCCCTGCGTGGCCCAGGAGACGAGGACCGGCGCGTCCGTGGGATCCACGGTCACCGTGGCGAGCGTGCTGCCCTCGGGAGCCGCGGTCGTGGCGGGGTGGTCGAAGGTGTAGCCGGTGGAGGTCAGGGTGGTGGGTACGACGACGCCGAGCACCCGCGCCACCGGAGCCGGGGGGCGGTCGGAGTGGCCGAGGGTGAGCCCGGCCGCGACCAGGGCGAGGACGGCGGCCGCGCCGACACCCGCGACCCTCCGGCGGCGTACGACGCGCACCCGGCGGGCGATCGCCGAGGACCGGGCGCCGATCTCGACGTCGTGGATCTCGGCGTGCTCGGCCAGGGTGTCGCGCAGGTCGTGGATGGTGTTCACAGCTCCTCCTCGGTGACGAGCGCGGGATCGATGCGCAGCTTGGTGAGCGCCCGGCTGCACTGGCTCTTGACGTTGCCGACGCTGCAGCCGAGGACGCGGGCGGTCTCGGCCTCGGTGAGGTCCTCGAAGTAGCGCAGCACCACCACGGCGCGTTGCCGGCGGGGCAGGCGACCGAGCGCCTGCCACAGGTCGTGCGCGCTGCCGGAGCTGTCGGCCGCGTCGGCGACGCCCTGCTCCGGCAGCTCGTCGGTGGCGACCTCGCCGTTCCACTTCCGGCCCCACCAGCTCGCGTAGGTGTTGACCAGGATCTTGCGGACGTAGGGCTCGGGCTCGCCCGAGATCCGGCGCCAGGCGAACCAGGCCTTGGTCAGCGCGGTCTGCAGCAGGTCCTCGGCCTGGGCGTGGTCACGGGTCAGCAGGTACGCCGTGCGCAGCAGCGCCGTCGAGCGGGCGGCCACGAACGCGTCGAAGTCGACCTTGTCCACCTGGCCTCCCGTACGGCCTCCCGAGGCACTCCCACGCCGGGAGTCGGTCATTGCGGTCATACCCTCCACCACCGGCTGGCCGCGCCGAATGGTTGCACGGGTGTTCATCTGCCGCCCGCACGGCGCTCCTAGGGTGAGGGCATGACCGAGAGCTCCGAGCTGCTGCGGCTCGCCACGGCGGACAACTTCCGCGACGTCGCCGGGCCGGGCTACGCCACACCGGACGGGCGTCGCCTGCGCACCGGCGTGTTCTACCGCTCCAACGACCTGCGGCTCAGCGACGTCGACCTCCAGGCGCTCACCGCGCTCGGCCTGACGGCGATCATCGACCTGCGCGCGCCGTCGGAGATCGAGCGCCACCCGGACCCGGAGGTGCCCGGGGCGCGGGCGCTGCACTTCGACGCCATCGGCATCCCGATCGAGCGGCTCGCGCAGCTCACCACGCACGTCGACGCGCTGCAGCTGATGGAGGACGTCTACCGCAGCTTCGTGACCGTCCCGCACTCGCGCGAGGCGTTCGGTGCGGTGTTGCGCCAGCTCACCGAGGACGGCCCGCAGCTGTTCCACTGCTCGCAGGGCAAGGACCGCACCGGCTGGGTCGCCGCGCTGCTGCTGCACATCGCCGGGGTCGACGACGCGACGATCGAGGCCGACTACCTGCTGACCAACGCCCGCACGGCCGCCAGCCGAGGCCGGGTCGAGGCCGAGATCCGCAAGGCCGGCGGCGAGGCGCTGCTCGCCGTCTTCGAGCCCACGCTCGTCGTCGACGTCGCCTATCTCCGCGATGCCTGGGCCACCGCCGAGGAGGAGTACGGCGACCGGGCCGGCTACCTGCGCGACGGGCTCGGCCTCGACGACGCCGTCCTGGAGCGGCTGCGGGAGCGCCTGCTCGCCTGACCGGCTGGGTTTCGACTCGCCCATCGCGCCCTCGCAAGCTCGGCCGCGAGGCTCGCTCAACCTGGCCGCACGACGCCGTGCGCTCGTTCCTCGCGCACCGCTGTGCGTCTCAGATGGAGGGCGGGAGCTCGCTGAGGTCGATCAGCTGGGTCTCCTCGTCGGCCGCCTCGGGTCGTGGTGGGGAGCCGGGGATGTACTGCTTGATGACCTCTTCGGTGCGCGGGTTCAGCTCGATCTCGTGGGTGTCGCCGTCGCGACCGTCGAAGCGCACCGTCACGGTCTGGAAGCCCTTGTGGCGCTGCATCTGGGTGTACATCGCGTAGGCCCGGCGGTCGGCGTCGGTGAGGTCGACGCGGTCGGTGAACGGGGTGAGGAGGGCGCGGGGCCACAGCCGGCGGGCGAGGACGACGTTCACCTCGATGCCGAGCAGCGCCATGATCGCGCCGATGTAGAGCAGACCCATCAGGCCGAGGACGACGGCGAAGGTGCCGGTCATGTTGTTGTGCCGGGCGCCGTTGATCACGTTGGTGACGTAGATCGTCCCGATGTGCTGCAGGAACTGCCACAGCACCGCGATCGTGAACGCACCGGGCGCCGCGCGGGTGACACCGGCCTTGATGCTGCGGGCGGCGGCCATCCGCAGCAGGACGGTCAGCATGCCGCCGAGGATCAGCACGGTGAGCAGCCGCACCAGCCAGAAGAACCACTCGTGCGTGGACAGGGCGCCGACCAACCGCGTGGACGTGAGGATCGAGGAGCCGATGGAGATGCCGAGGATCGCCGTACCGGCGACGACGAGGATGACCAGGCTGTTGACCCGCGTCATCACCGGGTGCGGGCGGCTGTTGCGCGGCACCGCCCAGGCCGCGGACTGCACGTTCTGCAGGGCGAGGCCGAGGCCGACCGCACCGTAGATCGCGGCGAGCGCGCCGACGACGATGCCGCCGGTCGAGCCCTGCAGGCCCTCGGGTCGCCCGAGCGCGTCACCGATGATGGGGAACTGGCCGAGCGCGGAGTCGAGGACCTCCTCCTGCAGCTTCTCGTTGCCCTGCAGGATGAAGCCGAGGATCGAGGTGGCCAGCAGCAGCAGCGGAAAGATCGACAGGAACGCGTAGAACGTCAGGATCGCGGCGAGGTAGTTGCCCTGGTCGTCGAAGAACTTGTAGATGACGGCCAGCGGGAACCCCGCCCAGGGACGCTCGCGCTGCCCCCGGTCCAGATCCTCGACGAAGCCCACGGTCGCAACCTATCCCGTGTCACGCCGCCGACCGCGCAGACCCGCACCCGACCCCCGCCGTGCGCTCCCTCACGGGTGCAGCGGCGGCAGCTGGGATCCCGCCGACTGCGCGGCACCGGACAGGAAGGCCGACACCGCGTCGGCCGCGGTGTGGCGCGGGGACCAGCCCAGCTCGGCCCGTGCTCGAGCGGTCGAGAGAAGAGGTACGGCGAGCAGCGCGTCCGCCAGCGAGCCCGGCACCCGCGCGAGCCGGGCCAGCCAGCCCAGCTCGAGCGCCCCGGTCACCACGACCCTCATACGACGGCCCGCTCCCGGGTGACGGCGAGGTGGAGCCGCCGCAGGCGTTCGAGCTGCCGATCGGCGCGGTCGATCAGCTCCTCGAGCAGGTCGATGTCCAGACGCGGCTCCTCCTCGGCGAGGGTGCGCAGGGCGTCCCAGCCGCAGCGCTTGCCGTAGACGGCGTCGCGCAGCGCCTCGAGCTCGACCACGTCGGTGAGCGGCGAGCGGTGCAGTACGCGGCCGTTGGGCTTGAGCCGGCCGAGCTCGGCGCCGATGCGCCCCAGCGTCGTACCGATGATGCTCGGTCTGACGCCCAGGTCATGCATGACGCCACGCAACGTGTCCCGGTCGTCCTCGACCTCGTGGGCGACCTCGGCCACCGCGACGGCAGTGGCGGGATCGCTGTGGGTGCGCGCGACCCGGCGGAACAACGAGACGCCCGCGGACGCCGCGGTCCAGTGGTTCTGCAGGTACCCCTCGAGCACGTCGTCCATGCCGTGCCGTACCCAGCCGGGCCCGGTGCACACCGGGCCCGGCGGAGTGAGGCCGTTGAGGGTGGCTCGGGCTCGGAAAGCCCGGGCGAGGAGGCGGAGGGCGCGAGGAACGAGCAACCGGAGCCGAGGAGAACGGGCTTTCCGAGGCCGGGCCGGCCCTCAACCATCCAGCCGTTGAGGGTCG
>NZ_BAAHAZ010000002.1:120780-246815 GCF_054777115.1 Nocardioides maradonensis
GGGCGAGGAGGCGGAGGGCGCGAGGAACGAGCAACCGGAGCCGAGGAGAACGGGCTTTCCGAGGCCGGGCCGGCCCTCAACCATCCAGCCGTTGAGGGTGGCTCGGCCTCGGAAAACCCGGGCGAGGAGGCGGAGGGCGCGAGGAACGAGCAACCGGAGCCGAGGAGAACGGGCTTTCCGAGGCCGAGCCGGCCCTCAACCATCCAGCTCAGTAGGACTTGGGAAGGCCCAGGGAGTGCATGGCGACGAAGTTGAGGATCATCTCCCGGCTGACCGGCGCGATCCGGCCCAGCCGGGCCGCGACGAGCTGGTTGCCGAGGCCGAGCTCGGTGGTCAGGCCGCTGCCGCCGTGGGTCTGGACCGCGACGTCGAGGGCGTTGCAGGCGATCTCGCCGCCGGCGTACTTGGCCATGTTGGCGTACTCACCGGCGGTGAAGTCGTCGCCGGCGTCGTACAGTGCCGCGGCCTTCTGCATGAGCAGACGGGCCTGCTCCAGCTCGATCTTCACCTTGGCGAGCGGGTGCGCGATCGCCTGGTGGGTGCCGATGACGTCCTTCCAGACCTGGCGGGTCTTGGCGTACTCGACGGCCTTCTCCAGGGCGTAGCGCGCCTGGCCGCAGGTCATCGCCGCACCCATGATCCGCTCCGGGTTGAGGCCCGCGAACAGCTGCCACAGGCCGCCGTCCTCGTCGCCGACCAGGGCCTCGGTGGGCAGCCGGACGTCGTCGAAGAACAGCGTCCACTGCTTCTCCGGTGCCACGAACTCCATCGGGATGTGGGTCTTGGACAGCCCGGGCGCGTCGGTCGGCATCAGGAAGAGCGCGGGCTTCAGCTTGCCGGTCTTGGCGTCCGCGGTGCGTGCGACCACGAGGATCACGTCCGCCTCGTCGACGCCGGAGATGAACGTCTTCTGGCCCTTGATCACCCAGGTGTCGCCGTCCCGGGTGGCGGTGGTGGTGATCTGGTGGCTGTTGGAGCCGGCGTCGGGCTCGGTGATCGCGAAGGCGGCCACCGTCTCGCCGCTGGCGATGCCGGGCAGCCACTGCTTCTTCTGCTCCTCGGTGCCGCAGCGGGTGATGATCGAGCCGACGATCGCGGGGCTGACGACCATCATCAGCAGCGGGGCGCCCTGGGCGGAGGCCTCCTCGAGGACGGCGGCCAGGTCGCCCATGCCGCCGCCGCCACCGCCGTACTCCTCGGGGATGTTGACCCCGATGAAGCCGTGCTTGCCGAAGTCCTGCCACAGCGCGGTGGTCTTCTCGCCCTTGCGGGCCTGCTCGGCGACGTAGGCGTGGCCGTACTTGCTCGCCAGCGCCTTGACGGACTCCCGGAGCGCGAGCCGCTCCTCGGACTCGGTGAACGGAACGGTCATGCGTCTTCTCCTGCGGTGTCGGTGCTCTCGACGACGGCGAGCACGGCGCCCGCCTCGACCTGCTGTCCTTCGGTGGCGGCGAGCTCGGCGATGGTGCCGGCGTACGGCGCTGCCACGGCGTGCTGCATCTTCATGGCCTCCATCACGAGGATGACCTGACCCTCCTCGACCACGTCACCCACGGCGGCACGCACCGAGATCACGCTGCCCGGCATCGGCGCCAGCAGGCTGCCGGCCGCGACCACCGTCGACGGGTCGACGAAGCGCGGCGTGCGCTCCAGCGCGGTGTGGCCGTCGGGGCCGTCCACGTCGATCCGGTCGCCGACGATGGCGACCTCGTAGCGGTGACGTACGCCGTCGACGTCGAGGACGACCTCGGTCGGGCTCGCGCTCACCACGATGGCGCCGTCGACCCGGTAGCCGGTCCGCTCGCCCCACCACTCGGCGACGGTGCCGTCGGTGAACTCGACCCGCTGCGGCTGGCTGGGCACGTTGCGGAAGCCGCTCGCGATCCGCTGCTGCACCTTCGCCCGCGCCCGCTGGGCCTCCACCCAGGCGAGGGCGGCCCCGGAGCGGACCAATCGTGACTCGTGCGACTCCTGCTCACTCGTGGAGTCGTCCGCAGCTCCAGCAACCCCCCATGGTCCGCTTCCGGCCAGCATCGCGGTCGAGACGTCGCCGGAGAGGAAGTCGGGGCGGGTGAGCACGTCGATGAGCTGGTCGCGGTTGGTGGTCAGGCCGTGCAGCCTGGCGCGACGCAGCACCGAGACGAGGCGGCGGGCGGCGTCGTCACGCGTGGGCGCGGCGACGATCACCTTGGCCAGCATGGCGTCGTAGAACGGGCTCACCGTGGATCCGCTGGTGAAGCCGGCCTCGACCCGCAGGCCCTCGACCTCGGGGAACTCGAAGCGGGTCAGGGTGCCGACCTGCGGGGCGTAGTCGGCGGCCGGGTCCTCGGCGTAGAGCCGGACCTCGATGGCGTGGCCCTGCGGGTCCCCGACGACCGGCGAGCCGGCGGGGATGACGCCGGCCGCCTCGAGCTGCAGCTGCACCAGGTCGACGCCGAAGATCTCCTCGGTGACCGGGTGCTCGACCTGGAGCCGGGTGTTCATCTCCAGGAACCAGAAGCTGTCACGGGCCGGGTCGTAGAGGAACTCGACGGTGCCCGCACCCTGGTAGTCGATCGCCTTCGCCGCGGCCTTCGCCGCGGCGTGCAGCGCGGAGCGGGTGGCGTCCGGCAGCTTCGGCGCCGGAGCCTCCTCCACGACCTTCTGGTGGCGTCGCTGGACCGAGCAGTCGCGCTCGCCGAAGACCAGCACGCCGGTCGGGTGTCCGACGACCTGCACCTCGACGTGGCGGCCGTTCTCGACGTACGGCTCGACGAAGACGGTGCCGTCGCCGAAGGCCGACAGCGCCTCGGACTCGGCCGCCTCGATCTCGCCAGGCAGCGCGGCGAGCGACCTGACGACCCGCATGCCGCGGCCACCACCGCCCGCGCTCGCCTTGACGAGGAGCGGGAGGTCCGCCTCGGTCGGCGAGGCCGGCGCCGTGAGGACCGGTACGCCGGCCGCCTCCATCAGCTTCTTCGACTCGATCTTCGAGCCCATCTGCTCGATCGACTCCGGTGCCGGACCGATCCAGGTGAGCCCGGCCTCGACGACCGCCCGCGCGAACGCGGCGTTCTCGGACAGGAAGCCGTAGCCCGGGTGGATCGCCGTCGCACCGGTGCGCCGGGCCGCGTCGAGGACCAGGTCGGTGCGCAGATAGGTGTCGGTGGGCGCGTTGCCCGGCAGGTGGACCGCGAGGTCGGCCTCGGCGACGTAGGGCAGGGCCGCGTCGGCGTCGGAGAACACCGCGACGGTCTCGATGCCGAGCCGGCGGCAGGTGCGGAACACCCGGGACGCGATCTCGGCGCGGTTGGCGACAAGAACACGAGTTGTCATGAGGTTTCCTCCTGCAAACGCGAGCCTGCGAGTGTTTGCCCGGTCAACCGCGAGCGGAGCGAGCCTGGTTGAGCGGAACAGACAAGGGTGCGAGCGAAGCGAGCGCGATGCCTTTCCAGCGCGCAGCGCTTGTGAGCGGCGCAGCCGCTCACAAGCGGAACACCCCGAAGCTCATCTGGCCCTCGATGGGCTGGTTGTCGATGACGGACAGGCAGATGCCCAGGACGGTACGGGTGTCGCGCGGGTCGATGACCCCGTCGTCGTACACCATCCCGGACAGGACGTAGGGCAGCGACTGCTCCTCGATCTGCTGCTCCACCATGGCCTTGATGCCGGCGAAGCCCTCGGCGTCGAAGACCTCGCCCTTCTTCTCGGCCGACTCGCGCGCGACGATCTCGAGCACGCCCGCGAGCTGGGCCGGGCCCATGACGGACGACTTGGCGGAGGGCCAGGTGAACAGGAACCGCGGGTCGTAGGCGCGGCCGTTCATGCCGTAGTTGCCGGCGCCGTACGACGCTCCCATGATCACCGTGAGGTGCGGGACCGTGGAGTTCGAGACCGCGTTGATCATCTGCGCGCCGGCCTTGATGATGCCGCCCTGCTCGTACTCCTTGCCGACCATGTAGCCGGTGGTGTTGTGCAGGAACAGCAGCGGCGTGTCCTTCTGGTTCGCCAGCTGGATGAACTGCGCGGCCTTCTGCGCCTCCTCGCGCATCAGCACGCCACGCGCGTTGGCGATGATGCCGATCGGGCGGCCGTGGATCTGCGCCCAGCCGACGCACAGCGCCGAGCCGTAGAGCGGCTTGAACTCGTCGAAGGGCACCTCGTTGTCGGGGCTGGTGCCGTCGACGATGCGCAGGATCGCGTCGCGCGGGTCGAACGGCTCCTTGAGGTCGGTGGGGATCAGGTCGAGCAGGTCGTCGGGGTCCAGGTCGGGCTCGACGTACGACGTGGTGGCGGCCGCGCCCTTCTTGCGCCAGTTCAGCCGGGCGACGGTACGCCGGGCCAACCGGATCGCGTCGTGCTCGTCGAGGGCCAGGAAGTCGCTCGACCCGGAGATCCGCGAGTGCATCTCGGCGCCGCCGAGGCTCTCGTCGTCGGACTCCTCGCCGGTGGCCATCTTCACCAGCGGCGGGCCGGCCAGGAACACCTTGGCCTGCTCCTTGACCATGATCACGTAGTCGCTCATGCCGGGGACGTACGCGCCGCCCGCGGTGGAGTTGCCGAAGACGACCGAGATCGTCGGCTGCTTGCGCTGCGAGGCCCGGGTGAGGTTGCGGAAGCCGCGCCCACCGGGGATGAAGATCTCCTTCTGGGTCGGCAGGTCGGCGCCACCGGACTCGGTGAGGTTGATCGACGGCAGGCCGTTCTGCTCGGCGATGTCCGAGGCCCGCATCGACTTCTTCAGCGACCAGGGGTTGAGCGCGCCGCCCTTCACCGTGGGGTCGTTGGCGACGATCATGCACTCGACGCCCTCGACCACGCCGATGCCGGTGACCATCGAGGCGCCCACGGCGAAGTCGGAGCCCCAGCCGGCCAGCGGCATCAGCTCCAGGAAGGCCGAGCCCTCGTCGACGAGCAGCTCGATCCGCTCGCGGGCGGTGAGCTTGCCGCGGTCGCGGTGGCGCTCGATGTACTTGCCGCCGGCGTTGACCGCCTTCTCCTGCTCGGCGTGCAGGTCCTCGATCTTGGCGAGCATCGAGTCACGCCGCGTGGGGCTCTCCATGGTCTCGGTCATGACTCCACCACCGCCTTCATCCTCTCCAGGGTCGTGCGCATGCCGCGCTCGTTGGTCCTCCCCCGCAGCCGGCCCAGCAGCAGCCAGTAGCCGCGGATGTACCACTCCGGCGTCAACCGGTAGTACTCCGTCACCTTGGTGCCCTCGTTCTCGGCCTGCAGCCGGTAGCCCCAGGTGTTGATCGCGTTCTCGGCGGACAGGCCCACGGCGAACTCGAACACCTCGTTCGGCAGGCACGCGGTCACGGTGCACGGCGTCCAGTACGTCGGTCCGACGCCGTTGCGCTTGACGTGTCCCTTGAACGTGGCGCCGACCGCGGGCCCGGTCGCGCCGCGGGTCCACCCGGCCTCGAAGGTCTCCGGGCTGAACTCGCCGATCCGGGTGACGTCGCTGACGAGGTCCCAGACCTTCTCCGGCGCCGCCTTCATGTGCATCGACACCTCGCCGGTGAGGGGCTTGATCAGCTCCATCACGCGTAGCCCAGGAGCCGTGCGGCGAGGTCGGTGAGCACCTCGGTGGCGCCGCCGCCGATCGGCAGCAGCCGGACGTCGCGGTAGTGCCGCTCGACCTCCGACTCGCGCATGTACCCCATGCCGCCGTGCAGCTGGACGGCCTGGTCGGCGACCCACACCGCGGTGTCGACGGCCGTCTGCTTGGCCAGGCAGGCCTCGGCGATGACGTTCTCGCCGGCGACGTACCGACGCGCGACCTCGAGGGTGTAGGACCGGGCGACCGCGACCTGGCGGTGCATCTCGGTCAGCTTGGCGCGCACCACCTGGTTCTTGACCAGCGGCTTGCCGAAGGTGTCGCGGGCCTGGCAGTAGTCGACCGTGAGCTGCAGGCAGCGCATCGCGTGGCCGTAGCCCATCAGCGCGAGCCAGATCCGCTCGGTCACGAACTGGTCGGCGATGTAGTAGAAGCCGTGGTTCTCCTCGCCGACCAGGTTGGTGACGGGGACGCGGACGTCGTCGTACGACAGCTCCCCGGTGTCCGACGCCAGCCAGCCCATCTTGTCGAGCTTGCGGGAGACGGTGAAGCCCGGCGTCCCCTTCGGTACGACGATCAGCGAGATGCCGTGGGCGCCCGGCTCGCCGGTGCGGCAGGCCGTCGTCACGAAGTCGCCGCGGACGCTGGAGGTGATGAACATCTTGGCGCCGTTGATGACCCACTGGTCGCCGTCGCGGACCGCGCGGGTGGTGATGCCGGCGACGTCCGAGCCGGTGCCGGGCTCGGTGATGCCGAGGCTGCCGATCATGTCGCCGGCCAGGGTGGGCCGGACGTAGGTGTCGATCAGCTCCTTCGACCCCGCCTTGACGATGTGCGGGATCGAGATGCCGTGCGTGAAGGCGCTGGCCATGAAGCCGCCGGACACGCCGGCCGCCATCAGGCCCTCCTGCATCGCGGTCGCGTCCAGCAGGTCGCCGCCGTCGCCGCCGACCTCCTCGCTGACGCCGACGGCGAGCAGGCCGGCGTGCGCCAGCTTCTTCTGCACCTCCCGGGGGATCTCGCCGGCGCGCTCCCACTCGTCCATGTGCGGCATCAGCTCGCGCTCGGCGAACGCGCGGGCGGACTGCTTGAGCGCGAGCTGCTCCGGCGTCCAGCCGTGGTCGAAGCTGACGGTCGTCATACCAAGTCCTCCTGGATGTGGACGATGCGGCTGCGGACCCACTCGCCGAGGCCCTTGGCCTGCGGGTCGAAGCGGGTGGAGGCGGCGACGCCGTCGCCCAGCAGCCCGTGGATCACGATGTTGACCGCGCCCAGGTTGGGCAGCGGGTAGACGTCGACGTCGAGGTCGGCGGCCTCGGGGATCAGCTCGCGGACCTTGCGGTCCTTGATGATCTTGGCGAGCCACTGGATCCGCTCGTCGCGGTTGGGCGCCCCGTCGTTCTTCACCCACAGCCCGACGTTGGCGTCGCCGCCCTTGTCGCCGGAGCGGGCGTGCACGAAGCTGCCGAGCGGCATCCGGCGGGTGATGGTGTCGGCGGGAGCGGGGTACGGCGACGGTCGCTTGCCGAGGTCCGGGGCGAGCTCGGCGGGGTCGGCGAAGGTGGTCGGGTCGGCGATCACCTCGCGGCTGCCGTCGTGGTGGACGACGGTGTGCTCGACGACGTCGCGGTCGACGTACGCGGGCGTGTAGACGCCGTACGGGCTGGGCTTGCCGGGGGGCGAGGTCATCGTGAAGCCCGGGTACGTCGCCAGCGCCAGCTCGACCAGCGGCCCGGTGAAGGGCTTGCCGAGCGGCTCGGACTGGGGGTCCTTGGCGATGCAGCGGAGCAGGACCGAGGCGCCCTCCTCGGTGTCCGCGTCACCGCCGCGGGCGGGCGTCTGGGTCCAGACGACCTCCTCGGCGGTGAACGCGTCGTCGAGCTGGCTGCGGATCCAGGCCGCCTTCTCGTCGATGTCGAGGCCGGTGAGCACGAGCTCCATCTGGTTGCGGTAGCCGCCGAGGGTGTTGACGGCGACCTTCAGCTGTCGGGGAGGTGCGGAGCCGGTGACGGGGTGGATCCGCACCCGGTCGGTGTCCTCCTGGGTCAGCCGGACCGAGTCCAGGTGCGTGGTGACGTCGGGGTTGAGGTAGCGCGTGGACTGGACCTCGTAGAGCAGCTGGGCGGTGACGGTGTCGACGGTGACCGCACCGCCGGTGCCGGCGTGCTTGGTGATCACGCTGCTGCCGTCCGCGTCGATCTCGGCGATCGGGAAGCCGAGCCTGCGCATGTCGCGGCCCTCGCGGAACAGGTCGCGGAAGCCGGAGAAGTTGCCGCCGGTCGCCTGGGTGCCGCACTCGATCACGTGGCCGGCGACGACGGCCCCGGCGAGCGCGTCGTGGTCGGTCTCGGTCCAGCCGTGGTGGGCGATCGCGGGACCGACCACGACACTGGCGTCGGTGACGCGGCCGGTGACGACGATGTCAGCGCCGTGGCGCAGGGCGGAGGCGATGCCGAAGCCACCGAGGTAGGCGTTGGCGGTGAGCGCGCCGGGGAAGAGGTCGGCGGAGCGGAGGTCGTCGCCCTCGACGTACGCGATCTTGGGCTTGAGACCGAGGCCCTCGGCGACCTCCTGCAGCTTCGCGGCGAGGCCGGCGGGGTTGAGGCCGCCGGCGTTGCTGACGATCTTCACGCCGCGCTCGAGGGCGGTGCCGAGGGACTCCTCGACCTGGCGGACGAACGTGCGTGTGTAGCCCAGGCTCGGGTCGCGGAGAGTGTCCATGCCGAGGATCAGCATGGTCAGCTCGGCGAGGTAGTCGCCGGTGATGACGTCGACCTCGCCGCCGGTCAGCTGCTCGTGGAGGGCGGAGAGGCGGTCCCCGTAGAAGCCGCTGCAGTTCGCGACGCGCAAGCTCCCGTTGGTTGAGTAGCCGCGAGCGCCAGCGAGCGGCGTATCGAAACCGATCACTTCTTGTCCCTCCCGCCGCCGGCCGGGCCGGCGAAGGCCTGCGCGATCGACAGCCACTTCTCCGCGTCCTCGCCGACCGCGACCAGGTCGGTGTCGTCGCGGTGCACGCGCTGGGTGACCAGGCGGCAGAAGTCGTCGGCGCTGCCGGTCACGCGTTGGGGTGCGTCCTCCGGGCCCCAGGCCCAGCGCTCGCCGCTGGGCGCGGTGAGCTCGACGCGGAACTCCTCGGTCGGTGCCTCCAGGCCGTTGTTGGCGAAGGCGAAGCCGCGGGTCCGTACGCCGATGTGGGCGACGTGCTTGATCCGGTCGGTCGGCTGCGGCGGGGCCGCGAGCAGGCCGGCGCCGATGAGCGCGTCGTACACGTCCAAGCTGTGCGCCCAGGTCTCCATGAACCGCGCGGTCGCCATGGAGGTGGGCGACATCGGCGGGCCGAACCACGGCATCTTGGCGCCCTCGGGGACCTCGCGCAGGGCCATCGCGAGACCCGCGCGACCCGCGTCCCAGCCCTCGAGCAGGGTCGCCACCGGCATCGAGCCGGTGTCGACGGCACCCTTGTCGACGAAGCCGGTCGGGTCCGCGATCGCCTCCAGCACCACGTCGTCCCACGGCTGCTTGTTCGCCGGGTCGACCGCCTGCGCCGCGAGCACCGCGCAGGTGTCGGTCCAGAGCAGGTGACCGATGGTGGTGGCGATCGACCAGCCCTCGGCCGGGGTCATCAGCTGCCACTGCTCCTCGGTCAGCGGCGCGACCGCTGCTCGCAGCTGGTCGCTTTCCGTGCCGAGATCGGTGAGGACGTCGTCCAGGACACTCATGGGTTCTCCTTCGCCGCGAGTGCGGCATCGAGCGTGCGCGCCCATTCCTTGAGGATGCGATGACGACGACGGGTGTCGTCGCCGAGCGTGTCGGCGAGGCCGAGGCCCCGGACCAGGTCGAGGGTCGCCTGCACCAGCTCACGTACGCCGGGCAGCGACTCGTCCACGCCCAGCAGCTCCACCGTGAGCCGGTGGGTCTCGCGGCCGACGCGCTGCTCGAGCGGTGCGACGGCCTCGTGCAGGACGGGGTCGGTGCGGGCCGCGACCCAGAGCTCGAGCGCCGCGGTGAAGACCGGCGAGGCGAAGTGCTCACCGAGCATCTCGAGCACCGCGAGCGTGCGCGCGGCCCCCTTCGGCAGGCGCGCGGCGGCGGCCTCGAGGTCGGAGCCGCGGATCTCGGTCAGGTGCGCGACGGCCGCGACGACGAGGTCGTTCTTGGTCGGGAAGTGGTGCAGCTGGGCACCCCGGCTCACGCCGGCCCGCTCGCTGACCAGCGTCGTGGTGGTGCCCGCGAAGCCCTTCTCGATGAGCAGCTCGACGGTCGCCTCCAGCAGCCGGGCCCGCATGGCGCGGGTGCGCTCCTCCTGCGGGACGCGGGCCGTGGTGGTCACGGGGACCAGCCTGCCGTCGTACAAACAAACAGTCAAGCCTGTCTGTAAATATGCCGAGTTCAGACTCCTGGTCGACCGAAGCCCGGGCTTCGGTCGACCAGAAGTGGCAACTCGGCGCTAGGAGGCACTGCGGACACCCTTCAGGCTGTCCCGCCCGTTCGCGAGCAGATAGGTCGCGACGTTGAACGCCGGGTGACGGTTCGGGGCGGGCTCCTTGCCGTCGCCCATCCGCCACATCTGCACGGTGTACGCCGTCAGCTCGATCAGGCTGTCGAGGAGCTTGATGCCGCTGCGGCGGGGCCGCACGACGCTGCGGTCGACCACGCCGCCGAGCAGGTCGGCGGGAGCGCCCGGCTCGACGGTCAGCGGGCGGCCGAGACCGACCAGGTCGATCGCGCCGCTGTCCAGGGTCTCGGCCATCCCGGCGAGGGAGCGGAACCCGCCGGTGAGCATGAGGGGCAGGGCGGGGAGCTCGGCGCGGACGCGCTCGGCGTAGGACAAGAAGTAGGCCTCGCGCTTGCGGGTGCTCTCCTTGAGGCTCTCGTCGACACCGAGCATCGCGGCGGAGGTGTAGGTGCCGCCGGAGATCTCGAGCAGGTCGATGCCGGCCTCGGCGAGCGCGTGCACCACCTCGATCGACTCGTCCTCGCCGAAGCCGCCGCGCTGGAAGTCGGCGGAGTTGAGCTTGATCGCCACGGGGACGTCGGCGCCGACCTCGGCCCGCATCGCGGCGAGGATCTCGAGGACGAAGCGGCGGCGCTTCTCCGGCGTACCTCCCCAGGCGTCGGTGCGCTGGTTGGCGAGCGGCGAGAGGAACTGCGAGACCAGGTAGCCGTGGGCGCCGTGGATCTGCACGCCCTCGAAGCCGGCCTTGACGACGACGCGCGCGGTCTCGGCGTACCGCCGGATCAGGTCCTCGATCTCCGCGCCGGTGAGCTCGCGCGGGACGGCGAACATGCCGCCCGCGCCCTGCAGGCCGATCGCGGACGGCGCGACCGGGTGCGGGGTGAGGTTGCGCGGCGTCTGCCGGCCCGGGTGGTTGATCTGCACCCAGGCACGCGACCCGCCTCCCTTGATGATGTCGGCCCACTCGGTGAGGTCGGCGAGGTGCCGCTCGTCCTCGACCACGACGTTGCCGGGCTCGCCGATCGCGCGCCGGTCGACCATCACGTTGCCGGTGATGACGAGGCCGGCGCCGGACGTGGCCCAGCGCGCGTAGAGGCGCTTGATCCGCTCGCCCGGACCGAACTCGCGGGTGCCGAGGCCCTCGCTCAGGGCGGCCTTGGCGAGCCGGTTGGGGAGGACGAAGCCGTTCGGGAGGGTGAACGGCTCGGCGAGGATCGCGCGCTGCTCGGTGGGCGTGAGGACCGTGGTCGTGGGCATGGCGGAGACCGTAGTAGACTATTTGGTCTACCGGCAAGATGGTCACCGTCACATTCCGAGGAGGTACGCCGATGGGAGCGCGCGAGAAGCTGCTCGCCGGAGCCGCGACCCTGACCCGCTCCCGCGGCGTGGGCGGTACGACGGTGGCCGAGCTGCTGGCCGAGTCCGGCGTCGCCCGCCGCTCGCTCTACGTGAACTTCCCGGGCGGGCGCGACGAGGTCATCGCCGCTGCCACCGAGCAGTCCGGGGCCGAGCTGACTGAGGCGCTGCTCGGGCTCTTCACCGAGTCCGGCGACGTCCTCGCCGCGATGGACGCCTACCTGGCGGTCACCGCCGCCGACCTGGTCGCCAGCGACTACACCGCCGGCTGCCCGATCGTGGCTGCCGCCCTCGGCGGCACCGAGGTGCCGCTGGCCCGGGAGGCAGCCGGCCGGATCTTCGAGCAGTGGCAGTCGCTGCTGGCAGGCGCGCTGGAGGTGTCCGGCGTCAGCGCCGATCGCGCCCCTGGCCTGGCGATGCTCGTCCTTAGCAGCGTCGAGGGCGCCACTGCCATGGCGATCGCGCAACGCTCCACCGAGCCGCTCGACCGGGTCGCGGGGATGCTGCGCTCGCTGGTCGCGGACGCGATCGGGTAGCTCAGTCGATCCGCGCCACCAGCGGCAGCCGGCTCCGCGCCCACAGCCCGACGGTGGCGGCGGTCAGCAGCGGGAGCGCCACGACGACCAGGCCGATCAGCAGCCACGGCACGTCCAGCACCTGCCCACCCGTGATGTAGTCGCGGGTGAGCGTGCGGCTGACGGCGACGCCCGGGATGAAGCCGATCGGCGCGCCCAGCACAGCTCCCACGCCCCCCACCACCAGCGCGTACGCCGCAGCGACGGCCCGCCTGGTCCGCGGCCGCGCCCCGACGGCCGCCATCGTGGCGAGGTCGGGCTTGGCATCGGTCAGCGCGAGGAAGGTGGCGGTCAGGGTGCCGCCCAGCATCAGGACCCCACCGAGCAACGCCAGCACCCACTGGATGATGCGGGTCGTGGAGTCGGTCTGGTAGCCGCGTTCGACGTACAGCCCTGCGCTCGGGACGGCGGCGGCAAGTGCCTCGGTGAGGTCCTGTTGGGTCGCGGTCGAGATCCCCGGCGGCAGAACCAGGGCTGTCGTCGCGACCGGGACCTTCAGCCGAGCCGCAGCCTGGGGGGAGAGCACGATCGCGACGGCGCTGGTGCGCAGACGGGCGCTCGCGGCCACCATCGCGAACGTGCCGCGGCCGATGCGGTGCGTGTGGCCGCCGGTGTCGGCGTACCGGCGGGCGACGACGGTGAGCCGTCCGTCGCCGATCGTGGTGCCGGTGCTGCTGGGCAGCACCGCGACGCCGCCGTCAGCCAGGACGTTGTTCGCACGACCGGCGTCGGCGGCGTCCAGGCCGAGGTAGGCCGGCACTCGCGACGCGACGACACCCGAGGTGAGCAGCGCCCCGCCCGAGCTCTCGGCGAGGATGGCGCGGTCGTTGCGCAGCTCCAGCTCGTAGGAGGTCTTCCCGTCGTCGGCCTGGACGCCGCGCACGGGGATGGGCGTCACGTCGGGCAGCTGGCGATGGAGCACGGCGCCCACCTTCGCCATCGTGCGCTGCGGGTGCACGCCCAGAGTGATCGCGCCGTAGCCCATCGGCAGCTGTGGCGCGTAGTCGGCCCGGTCGCGCGCGGCCTGGCTGCTCAGAGCGATGCTGAGCGCCACCACGCCGGCCACGGTCGCGCCGACGGCTGCGACCGCAGGAACCGTCCGGGTCCGGTGCCGGGCAGCGTCGCGCGCGGCGAACCGCAACGCCAGCGGGAGCCGAGCAGCCAGCCGTGCCACGACCATGACCGCGACCGGCACGAAGAAGATCATGCCGATCACCGACACGATCGCCGATCCGCCCACCAGCGGCGCGGCGGCGTTGCCGCCGTGGGCCCGCGATCCGACGAGGGCACCGGCGATGCCAAGACCGATCAGCACGAGCCCCACGAAGGGCGAGCGTCGCGAGGGGCGACCCTCACCCCGGCGTCCGGCGAGCACCGCGACGACGTCCTGTCGCGAGGCCGAGTACGCCGGCACGACCGCCGCGAGGAACGCCGACACGAACCCAAAGCCCGCCACGGCCACGACGAGCACCCACGGCACCTCGCGCGGGCCGAACCAGGTCGAGCTGTGGTCCTGGGCGATCGGGACGGCGGCGTACGACAGGAGGACGCCGAGGACCGCGCCCACCACGCCGCCGACCGCACCGATCACGACGCCGGAGGCGAGGATCGTCCGCCGGGCCTGTGCGGGCGTGCCTCCGGTCGCCGCCACGAGCGCCAGCGCATGCGCCTGCGCCTTGGCTCGTACGGCGAACGCGGGGCCGGCCAGCAGCACCACCTCGAGCAGCACCATCGAGGCGATCAGCGCGATGATCGTGATGGTGGTCGACTCGATCCCGGTCTGCTGCTGGTAGAGCCGGATGTCGGCCGGAAGCGCGGAGTCAGGCGGGGGATCGGTGATCACCTCCCGCGACGCGACGAACAGCCCCGCGCGGTTGAGCCGCTCCACGTCCGGCCAGCTGACCGGACCGCCACCGACGAGCCAGCTGGTCTGGAAGTCGGTGGCCGGGATCCGGCCGGTCGCGCCGAGCAGCGCGGCGGCATACGGCGTCGTGCGGTCGCGGGCGTTCTCGGCGATGCCCACGATCCTCAGGTCGTAGGTCCGGGTGGCGCTTCCCAGCTTGCGGGTCAGCTCGAGGGTCTGACCGAGCTGCGGACCGCGTGCCGCCGCTGCGGCGTTGATCACGATCTCGGCCGTCGTGCGGGGCATCCGGCCGGCCGTCAGCCGGAGCAGGCCCGAGCTGAGCGGATCGGCGAGATCCGTCTCGAGGACCATCAGGTCCCCGACGCCGTTCGTCGTCGGGTAGCTGAGCATGTCGTAGCGCAGCGGGACGTACGGCCGACCCCCGAGGGCCCGGCCGATGTCGATGGTGCGCGCGCCGGAGCCGTTGCCGAGGGCCACCTCGCAGTCGGCCGGGTCGAAGCACTGCTCCACACGGCCCGGACCCGCCGCCGTGGCGAGCGCGTCCGCCGCACCCATCCGCCGTGTGACGCCCTCCGCGCCCGACACGGTGGCGGTCTTCCACACCACCGCCGCCGTGCTCACCGCGAGCACCGGCAGGGCAATGAGCACCAGCATCAGCGCGGTCTGGCCCTTGCGCCGCCAGGCCTCACGACGGGCGAGGCGCAGCGCGACCCGCCACCCGGCGTACCCGTTCACCTCAGCCCACCGTCTCGGTCAGCACCTCGGCGCGGTCCGCACCGGTCTCGTCGACGACGACGCCGTCGCGCAGGAACACCACCCGGTCGGCCCAGGCCGCGTGCCGGGCCTCGTGCGTGACCAGCACGCCGGCCGCACCCGCGTCGCAGCGCGCCCGCAGCAGCCGCAGGATCTCCTCGCCGGTCTCGGTGTCGAGGGCGCCGGTGGGCTCGTCGGCGAGGATCAGGCGCCGCTCCCCCACGACCGCGCGGGCGATCGCGACCCGCTGCTGCTGTCCGCCGGACATGTCGTCGGGGAACCGGTCGGCGAGGTCGCCGATGCCGACCTCCTCCAGCGCCGCCCGCGCCTCCCGGCGTGCGGCCCGCGCCGAGGCACCGTCGAGCTCGCGCGGCAGCGCGACATTCTCCGCCGCGGTCAGCGCGGGGATCAGGTTGAAGCCCTGGAAGACGTAGCCGATGGAGGTACGCCGCATCCGCGCCCGCCCCGCCTGCCCCAGGCCGGTCAGGTCGGTGCCCTCCACGGACACGCTCCCGGAGGTCGGCTGGTCGAGCCCGCCCGCGATGGTGAGCAGCGTCGACTTCCCGGAGCCGGAAGGACCCATGACGGCGACCAGCTCGCCGGCGTACGCCGAGAAGGTGATGCCGCGCAGCGCCTGGACCTCGTTGGGGGCGACCCCGTGCACGCGGGTCACGCCGGAGAGCTGCAGGACGGGGTTCATCGGGCGCTCCGCTCCCCGGTCGGGGTCTTGGTCGTTGCCGGCTTCTCCAGTGCGGCGCGGCGCAGCCGCGCCTCGCAGTGGTCGAGCCAGCGCACCTCGGCCTCGGCCGCGAAGACGAGGGAGTCGAGAACCAGGCTCCAGGCCAGGTCGGCGGGCTGCTCGCCGGCGGCCGCCCGGCGCTTGAGCCGGGTGTAGTCCTGCAGCGCGGACATGGTGGCGCTGCGCTGCTGCTGGATGACGCTGCCCACGTCGACCCCGGGCACGGTCACCGCGAGCGCCAGCTTGATGGCGAGCTCGTCGCGCGGCGGCTGGGTGCGCGCCACCGGCGTCGTGAACCAGGCTGCGACCTCGTCCCGCCCGGCCTCGGTGATCCGGTAGATCACGTGGCCCTCGGCGTCCTCCCCCTCGGCGGCCGCGAGGCCGTCACGCTCGAGCCGGGTGAGGGTCGTGTAGACCTGACCGACGTTGAGCGGCCAGGTCGTGCCGGTCCGCTGCTCGAACTCGACCCGCAGCTGGTAGCCGTACATGGGCTGCTGCTCGAGCAGCGCCAGCAGGGCGTGCTTGACGGACATCGCGACTCCTCTACATACCGGGTATGCCTATGTATACCCGGTATGCGTTCGCGCTGTCGAGAGCCGAGCTGTAACACGTTGTCCGACGCTGTTGTACGACGAGATCTCGTCGTACAACACCGCAACTCGGTCGCACTACAGCGACGGACAACGTGTTACAGCAGCGCCGCACCGGCCCACGCGCCAGACTGAAGCCATGACCCAGACCATCGTGATCACCGGCGCCTCCAGCGGGCTCGGCGCCGAGATGGCGCGCCAGCTCGCGGGACGCGGCTACGACCTGGCGCTGTGCGCCCGGCGTACCGACCGGCTCGAGGCGCTCGCCGACGAGATCCGCCACGAGCACGGCGCCCGCCGGATCGTGCTGCGGGCGCTCGACGTCAACGACCACGAGGCGGTCTTCCGGGTGTTCGGCGAGTTCGCCGACGAGCTCGGCCACCTCGACAGGGTCGTGGTCAACGCCGGCCTCGGCAAGGGCGCCAAGCTCGGCACCGGGCGGTTCGAGGCCAACCGGGAGACCGCGATGACGAACTTCGTCGGCGCGCTGGCCCAGACCGAGGCCGCCATGGAGGTCTTCCGCCGCCAGCAGCAGGGCCACCTCGTCATGGTGTCGTCGATGTCGGCCATGCGCGGGATGCCCGGCGCGATGACGACGTACGCCGCCACCAAGGCCGGCGTCGCGCACCTCGCCGAGGGCCTGCGCACCGAGCTGCACGGCACCCCGCTCGGTTCGAAGATCAAGGTGACCGTGCTCTACCCGGGCTACATCGCCTCGGAGATGAACGAGCACGTCGAGCAGCAGACGCCGCTCATGGTCTCCACCGAGAAGGGCGTGCGCGCCATGGTGGCGGCCATCGAGAAGGAGGTCGCCGACGCCTGCGTCCCGCCGCTGCCGTGGGCCGCGATGGCACCGGTCATGAAACACGCTCCGCTCGCGCTGGTGAAGAGGCTCATCTGACGAGAATTGCCCGGTTCCATGCGGGACTTCGTCCTGTTCCGACCTCTTCGCCCTGACCTCGCGTGACCCCTCTCGTTGGTCCTGCGACGTGCTCGGACGTCGTCGAACCGACCGAAGAGGACCTCCCATGTCACGTCACGCCCTGCTGCTCGCTCCCGCCTCCCTCGCCGTCGCCGCCGTGGTCGGCCTGTCCGGCGGGGCCGCCTCGGCCGCCGAGGTCTGTGGGCAGCCGGCCGTGCCCGCGGTCTACCAGACCGTGCACCACGACGCGATCACGACGACGGTGCAAGGCACCTCGACGACCACCTGGCTCTGGACGCGACAGGTCGCGACCACCGAGCGGCAGTACAGCACCGTGGTGGTCGACCAGCCCGCGCAGCCCGGCGTACCGGAGCAGGGGCACGCGGTCACCACGACCACCGTCCTGACCTGGACCTACGTACAGCAGACCACCGGCAAGACCCGCTGCGTCGACTCGCCGACCTGGAACGCCGGCGACAACGGCAAGGGCTGGGACCTCGTCGGCCCCTGCGACACCACCGAGACGACGACCTGGGTGGTCGACGTCCCCGCGGTCCCGGCGGTGCCCGAGGTCTCCCACCTCGAGTACGTCTGGGTGGCCGAGGGCGACAGCGCGCCGGCCGGGTACGACGCCACCGGCGGCACCCGCCCCGGCACCCCGGTCACCGAGACGGCGGATCGCTCCGCCACCGCGCCCGATGGGGACGGGTGGACGCCGGTCGCCGACTCCGCCGAGACCACCACGACGCCCGACACCGTCGAGGTCGTCACGCCCGCCTGGGACGAGCAGGTGCTCGTGTCACCGGCGGTGCCGGCGACCGCGGCCTGCGTCGAGCCCGGGAGCGACCCGGGCGACCCGGGCGACCCGGGCGACCCGGTCGCGAACCCCGACCCCGGCATCGTCGTCGCCGGCCCGGCCACGCCCGTGGCCGCCACCGGCCACACCCACGAGGTGCTCCCGGCGCACCCGGCCGTCGCGCACCCCGACCCGGCGGGTGTCGTGCACCCCTCGCACGTCGGTCAGGCCGCCCCTGCTGTCGCGGCGACCTCCGGCCCGACCCTGCCCAACACCGGCAACCCGGTCGATCCCTGGCTGCTCGCCCTCGGCGCCTCGCTGGTGCTCGCCGGCACCGGCGTGGTCATCCGCGCGCGCCGCTGATCTCCAGGCGCATCCCGGACAGCACGTGCGCGAGACCCCGGTGCTCCCGCGTCGGTACGACGGCCGCGACCGTCACGACCCCCCAGCCCAGCAGCGCCCAGGTCGTCCAGGCGTCGGTCAGCGCGACGAGCACCAGCAGCGGGCCGATGCCCACGGCCAGCTTCACCAGCCGTGAGACCGGGGCGAGGGTCGGCCGCGGCGCCACCGCCCGCACGGAGATCACCCACTCGCCGAAGGTGCGGCCGGCGAGCAGCACGAGGCCGACCTCGACCACGCCCGGCACGGCGACCTGCAGCAGGTGCTGAAGCGCCGGGTCCCGCACCCCGCCGGGGCCGTAGAGCACCCAGGCCCGGTAGCCGACCGCGGCCGCCGCACCGGTCAGCCCCACGAACAAGGCGTCGCAGACCATGCCGACGAGCCGGCGGCCGAGGGTGATCGAGGTGGGCAGCACGATCGGGCCGCGGTCCCGGCGTACGAACGCAGCGGCGAGGAGCGCTCCGAGCAGCGCGCCGAAGGTGTTGACGATCAGGTCGTCGACGTCGAAGAGCCGGTAGGCGCAGGGGTACAGGTGCCAGACCCCGGTGCCCTGGGTGGTCTCGATGAGCAGCGACGTACCGAACCCGAGGAGGGTGGTGACCACGACCCCGCGGTGCAGGATCCAGCGCACGTAGAACCCGAGCGGCACGAACAGCAGCACGTTCAGCGCGACCTGGAGGAACGCCGGGTCGTGCGCCAGTCCCGCGATGCCGGCGCCGGGCCGCTCGGCGATCCCGCGGATCGTAGCGAACGGGTCGACCTGGCGGCCCTTGCAGCGGTAGTCGTGCGCGGCCGGCATCGGCAGCAGCGTGTACGTCCACAGCGCGAGGCCGTAGATCGCGCCGGACAGCAGGATGGCGAGGTCGCGCGGCTGCAGCCGCCCGTCCAGCCGATACTGGTACGCCGCCGTGGGGATGAGCAGCAGCACGGCGACCACCGTGCCCGCGGCCGTGGCGATGATCGCGTTGGTGACGTGGTCCGCCATCAGCGGTAGGTCAGCAGGTCCCGCGTGAGGTGGGGGTGCTCGTTGTAGGTGAGCAGGCGGACGTCTGAGGCTGGCCTATTGAGTCCATGTGGTGTCGAGGACAGCTCCGGATGTCGCGTCGATGATGACCCACATCGTGCACATGGGCGCCTGAGTTGGTGCGCTGGACGCGCCTTGCATGGGCACGCGCCCGACGTTAGGTGCACAGGACTTCCAATGAAAAGCGTAGGACAACTGGTCCTTGGCGAGGTACTTGTCCGGGTCGCCCGGTCCAACCGGGAACGTGAAATAGCCCATCTGCGCGACCGCATCGCCTGGAGGGGTGAACGCGTTTGTACCTGCGCTGGTTCTCGCTGCCGCTTCTGAGATAACGGGGATCGTCGTCGGTGCTGACGCTGTTGGCGTGAATGTTTCACCAGCTCCGGCGTCGAGAACTATTTGACTCGCGGCAGTCTTGACCGGCGCAGGCGGTTGCGACCTATGACCCGCCGCCACGGCACCTGCAACGCCGAGCACAATAAGGATTGCCGTACCGGGGACTTTGACGCCCCAGATTGACCTTCGGTTTGACATTCCCGCTCCTTAGTTCCGACCATCCCAAGTTTGTACCGCTTGGGCGTTGTTCGTACCGTCCGCTTCCGGAACGACGTAGCGGTGATAGGCGCTACAACTCCCGCCATCATCCTGCTGCTGCTTGCCTACAAACGCCCTCTCGTTGAAGGGTCCAAGAGAATTGGATTGTCCGAGAAGGGGCGATGCCGCAGTTCCGATGTTCGCCCTATTTGAATCGCTTCCGGCCATCTGATCGCCGCATGGATGCGACGTCTCAGCGGCCGCGAACGCCACGGGGTCCCAATACTCCGGCGCGGTGGCCGACAACTCCAAACAGTTCTGGTAGTCCGAGTGGTTCCCGCAGTCCAGAATGCGGTAGTACCCGCTATTCAACACGACTTTGAAGTAAACGAACGTGCCCCCACTGTCGTCGCCACAATCATACGGATGGAGGGCAGTGAGGCCAGTCTGCCAAAAGCGGCAGTTTTTCGTGGTGTTCGCCACCGGATCCAAGATTTGCTGCACGAAACCAGCTTGGCTAATCGCACCCGACAGACGGTCTTGGATCGATATCCAGTTACTGGTCTCATCAACCTCGCCACTTGCGACCTCACAAACCGAAGCGCCAACCCTGAATTGCACAGGCGCTTCGATTCCGTAGGGCTTGTTTCCATAGATTGATGGATCCCAGAAACCGCCTTGAAAACTGTGATTCAACGGAACGTTGCACGGCCCACGGTCGCCCGCTAGCGCGCCGGACGGATTGGCCGCGACTAGAACGACGCCCAGCATCATTCCGACGAGGACACCCAGAACTCGGCGAACTGACCCTGGACGGACGGTTCTCTGCATGGCTACGACTCCGTGGTTGATCGATTCAACGATCGCAGCATGCCACGAGAGAGCCGGCCTGATCAATGCCAGATGCGGGCGGACACGCCTGTGGTCCCGCTACGCAGCACCGCGACCACCGTGCCGGCGACCGTGGCGATGATCGCGTTGGTGACGTGGTCCGACATCAGCGGTAGGTCAGCAGGTCCCGCGTGAGGTGGGGGTGCTCGTTGTAGGTGAGCAGGCGGGCGCCGGTCGAGCCGACGATCACGCGGGTCACCGAGCTGTTCGCGAGGACGGTGTTGAAGCGGGACCAGATCGGGCCGAGCGCGGCGGGCTCGAGGTCGGGCGCCACCAGCATCGCCGCGACGGCCGCGATCACGCCACCGGAGGTCACGGCGACGACCGGGCCGGGGAGGGCGGCGGCGCGCTCGAGCGCACCGCGGGCGCGGTCCAGGAAGGTCGCGTACGGGTCGGGGTACGCCGTGACGCCCGACGCCCAGTGCTCGGTCGACTCCTCGAAGACGCGCTGGAAGACCTTGCGGTCGACGCCGTGGTCGATGTCGGCGCCGGTGGTGGCGGCATAGTGAGCGAGCACCGCGAGGTGGTCGAACTCGTCCCACGCCGGGTCGACGGTCGCCTCGACGCCGCCGAAGCCCAGCGCCTCCCAGGTCTCCCGCTGCCGGCGCAGGCCGCCGTGGACCGCGCTCGCCGGCACGGTGCCCTGCGCGGCCAGCCACTTCCCGAGCACCCGGCCCTGCTCGTGACCCGTCTCGGAGAGCACGTCGTAGTCGTCGGCGCCGAAGGAGGCCTGGCCGTGTCGGACCAGCAGGATGATGCCCATGCGTCAGGCCCCTTCGATGATCGAGCGGCAGCGCGCCTCGAGGTAGCCGACCGCGGGCCCGAAGGACGCGTAGGCCTCGTTGGTGGTCTGCCGGTGGTAGTAGCGGTACCAGATCTGCTGGGCGATGACGGCGACCCGGAACAGCCCGAACACCTCGTAGAACCGCCACTCCGCGTCGCTCACGGTCAGCCCGCGCGCGGCCAGGTAGTGGTCGCGGAGCTCCGCCCGCGTCCACATCCCCGGCGCGGTCGTGGGCTGGCGGCGGAAGAGCAGGAAGAACTCGTCGTCGTCGGCCTGCACCCAGTAGGCCAGCGCACCGCCGAGGTCCATCAGCGGGTCACCGACGGTGGCGAGCTCCCAGTCGAGCAGGGCGATGATGCGGGTGGGGTCGTCCTCGCCGAGGACCATGTTGTCGAAGCGGTAGTCGTTGTGGACCATGCACTGACCGACGTCGGCGGGCTGCCGGTCGGCGAGCCAGGCGGTGATGTCGCTCCAGTCGCCCATGTCGTCGGTCGCCGCGTTGGCGAGCCGAGCCGTCCAGCCGTCCACCTGGCGGCGTACGTAGCCGTCGCCCTTGGCAAGCGCGGCCAGGTCCGGCACCGACATCACGTCGGCCTCGTGCAGCGCCACCAGGGTGTCGGCGGCCGCACGGCACAGCTCGGAGGTCTGCTCGGGGGTGATCTCGAAGCCGAAGTCGCGCCGCGGGATGCGCCCCACGACGCGCTCCATCACGTAGAGCTCGGCACCGATCGGGCTCTCGGCGGCGCTCGCGTAGGCGACCATGTGCGCGACCTGTGGGAAGAGCTTCGCGAGCCCGGCCTGGATCCGGTACTCCCGGCTCATGTCGTGCGCGCCCTTGGCTTTCGTGCCCGCGGGCGGCCGGCGCAGGATCAGCTCCTCGCCGTTCTCCATCCGCAGCAGGTAGGTCAGGTTCGAGGCACCACCGGGGAACTGGCGCACCTCGGCGATCGGCCCGCGGTCCAGCCACGCCGTGACGGCCTCGACGTCGAAGGCGTCCTCGGCCCGGACCGGCCTGCTCTCCTCTGTCACTCCGCCACCAGTTTCGCCGCCTGCGCCCGCATCACCTGGTCGTACGTCGCCCGGTCGCTCCGCTTCAGGTCGTACGCCGAGCGCGCCTCCGGGTCCGGCAGGATCACCTCGTCCCCGCGGTCGACCGCCGCCAGGATCTCGGCCGCGATCGCCTCGGGCCCGCGCGGGGCGTTGGCGACGAGCTTCCCGACGACCTGGTTCAGCGTCTCGTCCCGGCCCTGGACGTTGTCGAGCAGACCGGTGCGGAAGTAGGAGGGGCACACCACGTGCGCCGTGACGCCGTACGCCGCCAGCTCGTGGCCGGTCGTCTCGGTGAGGGCCACGACCGCGGCCTTGGTGGCGTTGTAGCCCGCCATGCCGGCGGGGTGGACCAGCCCGGCGAGCGAGGCGATGTTGATGATCCGGCCGCTCCCCTGCCGCTTGAGGAGCGGCGTGAAGGTGGCCGTGCCGCGGACCGCGCCGAACAGGTTGATGTCGACCAGCCGCTGCCACTCGTCCATCGTCGAGACGTCGAGGCGACCCCCGCCCGCGATGCCGGCGTTGTTGACCAGGACGTCGATCCGCCCGCCCCACGCCTCCTCCACGAGCTGCCGCGCCTGGTCCCAGTCGGCGTCGCTGGTGATGTCGAGCTTGAACACGCCGTCGGCGTACTCCCGGTCGGTGCGCAGCACCGAGTCGCCGCGCTCCTCGTAGGCGTCCGCGAGGGCCGCGCCCAACCCCTGTGCGGCCCCGGTGATGAGTACCCGCTGCTCCATGTCCGGCACCCTACTGCCCACCGAGACCCGCCTTTGTCGCGCCCGAGACCCGGCCTTGTCACGCTCCAGACCCGGGGTCTCGCAGGTGACAAACCCGGGTCTCGCGCAGGTTGGGTCAGTCGTTCTGGGGGAATCCGAGGTTGATCCCCCCGTGAGACGGGTCGAGCCAGCGCGACGTCACGGCCTTCTCCCGGGTGAAGAACTCGACACCCTGTGGGCCATAGGCCTTGGCGTCGCCGAACGCCGACTGCTTCCAGCCACCGAAGGAGTGGTAGGCCACCGGGACCGGGATCGGCACGTTGACGCCGACCATGCCGACCTCGATCTCGCGCACGAACCGCCGTGCGGCGCCGCCGTCGTTGGTGAAGATCGCCGTGCCGTTGCCGTACGGGCCGGCGTTGATGAGCGCCACGCCCTCGTCGTACGACGACACCCGCACCACCGACAGCACCGGACCGAAGATCTCGTCGGTGTAGACCGCGGAGGTCGTCGGGACGTTGTCCAGCAGGCTGGGGCCGAGCCAGAACCCGTCGGCCTCGCCGTCGACCTCGATGCCGCGGCCGTCGACGACCACGTCGATGCCGTCCTCGACCGCGACGTCGAGGTAGCCCGCGACCTTGTCACGGTGCTGGGCGGTGATCAGCGGACCCATGTCGCAGCTGCGACGGCCGTCGCCGACGACGAGCTTGCCCATCCGGTCGGTGATCTTCTCGATGAGCGCGTCGCCGACGGGGTCGACCGCGACGACCACGGAGACCGCCATGCAGCGCTCGCCGGCCGAGCCGAAGCCGGCGTTGATGGCGGAGTCGGCGACCAGGTCGAGGTCGGCGTCGGGGAGCACGAGCATGTGGTTCTTCGCGCCACCGAGGGCCTGCACCCGCTTGCCGTGCGCGGTCGCGGTCTCGTAGACGTAGCGCGCGATCGGGGTGGACCCGACGAAGGAGATCGCGGCGACGTCCTCGTGGGTGAGCAGCGCGTCGACGGCCTCCTTGTCGCCGTGGACGACGTTGACGACACCGTCGGGCAGGCCTGCCTCCTGGAGCAGCTGCGCCATCCAGACCGCGGCGCTCGGGTCCTTCTCGCTCGGCTTCACGACGACCGTGTTGCCGGCCGCGACCGCGATCGGCAGGAACCACAGCGGCACCATGGCCGGGAAGTTGAACGGGCTGATGATGCCGATGACGCCGAGCGGCTCGCGGATCGAGTAGACGTCGACGTCGGTCGAGGCGTTGCCCGAGAAGTCGCCCTTGGCGAGGTGCGCGATGCCGCAGGCGAACTCGACGACCTCCAGGCCGCGCGCGACCTCACCGGCCGCGTCGGACAGCACCTTGCCGTGCTCGGAGGTGATGATCGCGGCGAGCTCGTCCTTGCGGGCGTTGAGCAGCTCGCGGAAGGAGAACATCACCGAGGTGCGCTTGGCGATCGAGGCCGTGCCCCAGCTCGCGAACGCGGCCTTGGCGGACGCGACGGCGGTCGCCACGTCGGCGCTCGAGCCGTAGCGCACCTGCTTGGTCACGGTGCCCAGCGCGGGGTCGAAGACGTCGCCGGTGCGGGTGGAGACACCGGCGACGGCGGCGCCGCCGATCCAGTGGTCGAGGATCTCGGTCATTTCTCTTTCACAGCTCCTTGTCGAGGATGGTCAGCACGTCGTCGTACGCCGCCAGTGCCTCGGCCACCTCGTCGGAGGTGACCACGCACGGCGGGACGACGTGGATGCGGTTGTCCGCCAGGAACGGCAGCACGTTGCGGGAGACGAGCTCCGCCTTGGCCTTCGCCATCGCGGCGGCCGGCAGCGGGGCGCGGGTGGCGCGGTCGGCGACGAGCTCGAGCGCCCAGAAGACGCCCTTGCCGCGGACCTCCCCGATGACGGGGTGCTTCTCGGCGAGCGCGGCCAGGCCGGGGGCCAGCACGTCCTCGCCTATCTGCTTCGCGTGGGCGACGATGCCCTCGGCCTCCATCGCGTCGAGCGCGGCGACGATCGAGGCGGCGGCGAGCGGGTGGCCGGAGTAGGTGAGACCGCCGGGGAAGACGCGCTCGTCGAAGGTCGCGGCGATCTCGTTGTCGATGATCACGCCCCCGACCGGCACGTAGCCGGAGTTCACGCCCTTGGCGAAGGTGATCAGGTCGGGCTTCACGTCGTACGCGTCGAGCGCGAGCCACTCACCGGTGCGGCCGAAGCCCGCCATCACCTCGTCGAGGATGAGCAGGATGCCGAACTCGTCCGCCAGGGCCCGTACGCCGGCCAGGTAGCCCTCCGGCGGCATCAGGATGCCCGCGGTGCCGGGGATGGTCTCGAGCAGGATGGCCGCGATCGTGCTGGGGCCCTCGCACTCGACGATCCGGCGCAGGTGCTGCAGGGCGCGCTCGCACTCCTGCTCGGGGGTCGTCGCCCAGAACTCGCTGCGGTAGAGGTAGGGGCCGAACGCGTGCACGTGGCCGCGGGCGTACTCGTTGGGCAGTCGGCGCCAGTCGCCGGTCGCGTTGATCGCGGCGCCGGTGTTGCCGTGGTAGCTGCGGTAGCGCGAGATCACCTTGTCGCGGCCGGTGTGCAGCCGCGCCATCCGGATCGCGTTCTCGACGGCGTCCGCGCCGCCGTTGGTGAAGAAGACCTTGTCCATGCCGACCGGCGCGCGGTTCGTGATCCGCTGAGCAGCCTCGCCACGGGTCAGGTTGCCGGTCGCGGGGCCGATGGTCGCGAGCTCGGCGGCCTGCTCCTGGATCGCGCTGACGACGCCGGGGTGGCCGTAGCCGATGTTGACGTTGACCAGCTGGCTGGAGAAGTCGAGGTAGGTGCGACCGCTGTGGTCCCACACCCGGCTGCCCTTGCCGCCGGCGATCGGGAGCAGGTTCAGGGAGCCCTGGGCGGACCACGAGTGGAAGACGTGGGCGCGGTCCAGCTCGGTCGTGCGCTGGTCGAGGTCGCTGCGATCTGCTGACATATTTGTTACGGTAAGACTTGAACATTTATCTGCCAAGGCGTTCGCGGAGGTTGCTCGTGGTGGTTCGGCTGGGTGCGCTCGAGGACCTCGTCGACCGCTCCCCGCGCGGCATCGCCGGAGCCGTCAGCCGGGCGATCCGGGCCGGCGAGCTGGCGCCGGGCGATCGGCTGCCGACGGTGCGCTCCGTGGCCGACTCGCTGGGGGTCTCCCCCGGCACGGTCAGTGCGGCCTGGCAGGCGCTGCGCCGCAAGGGCCTCATCGTGGCCCGTGGCCGGTCGGGTTCGTTCGTGCAGGACGCGCCGACCGCCTGGCTGAGCCCACGGCACCGCGACCTCGTGGGCGCCGGTCTCGACGGGGCGCGGCTCGACCTGTCCCGGGGCATCGCCGACCCGTCGCTGCTGCCCTCGCTGGGACCCGCGCTGCGGCGGGTGTCCGAGCGCGCCGAGGCCTTCGCCTACCAGGCCGAGCCGGTGCTGCCCGGTCTGCGGACGGTGCTGGTGGATGCGTGGCCGGCCCGCGTCGAGACGCTCACCGTCGTCGACGGCGCCACCGACGGCATCGCCCGGGTGCTCGAGGAGGTCGCCGGGTACGGCGACCGCGTCGTGCTCGAGTCCCCCGGCTACCCGCCGCTGTTCGACCTGGTCGAGTCGCTCGGCGCCGAGGTCGTGCCGGTGCGCCACGACGCCGAGGGCATCCTGCCGCGCTCGCTCGAGGCCGCGATGAGCTCCCGCCCGACCGCGGTCGTCTTGCAGCCCCGGGCCCAGAACCCGACCGGCCGGGTGATGAGCGAGGAGCGTGCCGAGCGGCTGGTGCGGGTGATGACCCGGCGCGGTGTCGCGACCCCGTGGATCGTGGAGGACGACCACTCGCACGGCATCAGCACCGCCACCCCGGTGTCGCTGGCCCGCTGGCTCCCCGAGCGGGTCGTCCACGTGCGCTCGTTCTCCAAGTCGCACGGCCCCGACCTCCGCATCGCCGCGATGGGCGGGCCCGGGACGCTGCTCGACCGGGTCGTCGCCCGCCGGATGCTCGGCCCCGCGTGGACCTCACGGATGGTGCAGACGATCCTGCTCGAGCTGCTCACCGCGCCGTCCTCGGTCGCCGAGGTCGAGCACGCGCGATCGACGTACGCCGCACGGCAGGGTGCCCTCGTCGCCGCCCTCCGCGCGCACGGGGTGTCCCTGGAGGTGCCGGACGGCATCAACCTGTGGCTCCCCGTCCGCGACGAGCGCGCCGCCCTCCTCGAGCTCGACGCTGCCGGCATCCGCGTCGCCGGCGGCACGACGTTCCTCGCCACCCCCGGCACCGACCACCCCGCGGTCCGGGTCACCTCGGGGCTGGTCGCCGTCGAGGACGCGGAGGAGGTCGCCGCCGCCCTGGCCGCCGCGGCGCGGTCCTGATCGGGATTGCCGGAAGGTAAAGCGGGAGAGAATCCCTCCATGACGACGCTCAGCCGGCTCCGATGGCTCCTCGTGGGCCTGGTGGCCATGGTGGTGGCGAGCGGGTGCTCGGGAGGTACCGCGGCGCCACGGTCCCAAGCCCCGCCCTCGGCGACGCCATCGGCCGTGCCACATCCGACCCAACTTGAGATCTGGCACGACGCCTATGCGTTCCTCGCCGCCCAGACCACGCCGGTCGAGATCATCTGCGGGCAGTTCCGCACCGAGCGCGGGCACACGACGGTCACTCCGATGCGCATCTGGCTGGTCGCCTTCACCGACCGCCCCATCCACAGCCTCTTCCTCACCGGCGCCGACACGCCGCCACGGCCCCAGTACTTCAAGTGCAGGGTCAACGTGCCCGGGTCGGTGCCCTACCGCCGTCCGGCGATCAACCGCTTCCTCGCCCGGCACGGCTTCGTCGAGGGCATGAGGCGCGCCAACGCCCCCCCCGCCTGATCCCGACCGAGATCGAGTACCCGCGAGGGGTCGACTCGATCTATCGCGACAAGCCCGGACTGTTCGCTCTCACGATCGCGCTGCAACGCCTCGCCGCCGGCGGCGGCATCCCCTACGAGAGAAGCCACGACCGGCACGTCTTCGAGCCCGGCACGCACTCCATCATCCAACCGACCAACGACACACAGGCCGCGCTCTACGAGCGCATGGCCGGCCCCGTGCTGGCCTGGTACAGCCACCTGCTGTGCACCGAGGGCCCGGCCGCGGTCCACCACGCGCACACGCTGTACCCGTCGTACATCATCGGAGACGACGACAGCTGTTCGTGACGTCGAGGGCCTACGTCCCCGACCAGACAGTCAGCGCCATCTCGCGCTCGATCCCGACCGGGATCTCGACGCTGGCGCCGGTGAGCTCAAAGCCCAGCTTGCGGTACGCCGCCTCCGCGCGCGGGTTCTCGGCGTGCACCTGGAGCCGCAGCCGGTCGACACCGAGCCCGCGCGCCCAGTCGGCGACGGTCTCGACCAGCCGGCCCAGGAGGCCGGAGCCGCGGGCGTCGGGGGCGACGTACACGCCGACGAGCAGGACCTGACGGCGCTCGATCGGTACGCCGGCCCAGTCGAGCGCGCCGGGCTCCTCCAGGAGCCCGATCACCGTGCCGACGAAGGCGCCGTCGGCGACACCGACGACCTGGGTGGCCGTCTCGCCGCGGGCCACGTTCGCGGCCCGGTCGATCCAGAACGTGTCGGGCTCGGCGGCCTCCTCGTCGTGGGTGCGCACGAAGGCGACCGGCGCCGCGTCGTCACGGAGCGCCTGCAAACGGAAGGCACGGACGGCCGGCCACTCCTCCGCACGGACGGTCCGGACCTCGATCGTCATGGCCCCACCCTCCCAAAACAACCGCCGGGCCGGCGCCCCATTTCTGGGGCACCGACCCGGCACGAGGTCGGCAGCGTGGCGCCGCAGCGCCGAGGCCGGGTTCACCCCGGAACGGAGTGACGGGGTGAACCCGGCGAAAGCGCGATCAGCGGCGACACGCTCGACCCATCAAACGGGGAAGGTCTCGCCCTTCGCCGCCATGTCACGCAGGTACTGCGTCGGCCGGAACCGGTCGCCGTACTTGTCGGCCAGCTCGTCGGCCCGCTTGAGGAACGCCTCGATGCCGTAGCTGCCGTCGGCCGCGTCGTAGCCCGTGATGAACTGCGCCGCACCACCGGTGGCCGGCGGGAAGCCGATGCCGAAGATGGAGCCGATGTTGGCGTGGGCGGCCGAGGTGACGACGCCCTCCTCGAAGCACTTGGCGGTCTCGAGGGCCTCCGCGAACAGCATGCGGTCCTTGACGTCGGCGAGCGGGATCTGCTCCTCGGCGACCGGGAACAGCTCCGCCAGACCCGACCACAGGCCGGCACGCTTGCCGTCGACGTAGTCGTAGAAGCCGGCGCCGCGGAGCTTGCCCGCGCGACCCGCCTCCAGCATCTTCGTGACGACCGCGCTGCCCGGGTGGGCGACGAACTTCGGGTCGTCCTCGGCCGACTTGGCGATCTTGGCCATCAGCTCGAGGTTGAGCTCGTCGGAGAGCTGCAGCACCGGAGCCGGGTAGCCGGCCTGGGTGGTGGCCCGCTCGACGGTCATCGGGTGGACGCCCTCGGCGACCATCTGCATGCCCTCGTTGACCATGAAGCCGATGACGCGCGAGGTGTAGAAACCGCGCGAGTCGTGGGCGATCATCGGGGTCTTCTTGATGGCCAGGGTGATGTCGTACGCCTGCGCGAGCGACTCGTCCGAGGTCTCGCCACCGCGGATGATCTCCACCAGCGGCATCTTGTCGACGGGGCTGAAGAAGTGCAGGCCGATGAAGCGCGACGCGTCGCCCTCGATGCCCTTGGCCAGCTCGGTGATCGGCAGGGTCGAGGTGTTCGAGCAGAGCAGCGCACCCTCGGCGAGGAACGGGATGACCTCGTTGAAGACCTTCTGCTTGAGCTCGACGTTCTCGAAGACCGCCTCGACGACCAGGTCGCAGCCCTGCGCGTCCGACGCCTCGATGGTGGGCTTGATCCGGGCGAGCAGCTCGTCGGACGCCTCCTGGGTGAGCTTGCCGCGCGAGACGGCCTTCTCGTTGATGGCGGCGGAGTACGCCTTGCCCTTCTCGGCCGCCTCGATCGAGACGTCCTTGAGGACGACCTCCACGCCGGCCCGGGCCAGGACGTAGGCGATGCCCGCGCCCATCATGCCCGCGCCGAGGACGACGGCCTTCTTCGGCATGAACTTCTCGACGCCCTCGGGGCGCTCCTTGCCCGCGTTGATCGAGCCGAGGTCGAAGAAGAACGCCTGGATCATGTTCTTGGCCTGCTGGCTGGTGACCAGGTCGGTGAAGTAGCGCGACTCGATCCGCGAGGCGGTGTCGAAGTCGACCTGGAGGCCCTCGACCGTCGCGGCCAGGATCGCCTTGGGCGCACGCATGTCGGCCTGCTTGAGCTGCTTGCGCAGCATCGGGGCGAAGGCCGGCAGGAAGGCCGCGAGCGACGGGCTCGACGGCGTACCGCCGGGGACCTTGTAGCCGGGGGTGTCCCACGGGGCGGCGATGGCGTCGGGGTTGGCCTTGATCCACGCCTTCGCGGCGGGGACGAGCTCCTCCTGGGTGGCGACGAGCTCGTCGACCAGGCCCTTCGCCTTCGCCGCGGCCGGCTTGAACTCCGCGCCGGTGGCGACGATCTCGGTCATCGCGGTCATCAGGCCGAACATCCGGGCGATGCGGGTGACACCGCCACCGCCGGGCAGCAGGCCCAGCTTCACCTCGGGGAGACCGATCGGGTAGCGACCGTCGAGCGCGATCCGGTGGTTCGCGACGAGGGTGATCTCGAGCCCGCCACCGAGCGCGGCGCCGTTGATGGCGGCCACGACCGGCTTCGGGAACAGCTCGAGCTTGCGCAGGGTCGCCTTGATGCTCTCGACCTCGGCGAAGATCTGCTCGGCGTGCTCCTTGCGCACGGGCATCATGTTCTTCAGGTCGCCTCCGGCGAAGAAGGTCTTCTTCGCGGAGGCGATGACGACGCCGGTGACCTGGTCCTGCTCGGCGTACAGACGCTCCACGGCGGCGGCCATCGAGGTCTTGTAGAGCTCGTTCATGGTGTTGGCCGACTGGTTCGGGTCGTCGAGGGTCAGCGTGACGATGCCGTCGGCGTCGATGTCGTAGCGGACAGCGGTCTGCTCAGTCATGTCTTCTCGTTCCTTCTCTGTCCGGGCTCAGACGATCTCGACGATCGTGGCGATGCCCATGCCCGCGCCGACGCAGAGCGTGGCGAGGCCGCGCTTCTTGCCCTGGCGGATGAGCTCGTCGACGAGCGTGCCGAGGATGATCGCGCCGGTCGCGCCCAGCGGGTGGCCCATGGCGATGGCCCCGCCGTTGACGTTCGTGACGTCCTGAGTGATGCCCATGTGCTTCATGAACCGGAGCGCCACCGAGGCGAACGCCTCGTTGATCTCCCACAGGTCGATGTCCTCGGCCTTGAGGCCGGCCTTGTCGAGCGCCTTGCGCGCGGCCGGAGCGGGGCCGGTCAGCATGATGGTCGGCTCGGAGCCGATGACGGCGGTGGCGACGATCTTGGCCTTCGGCGTGAGGCCGTGCTTCTTGCCGGCCTCCTCGCTGCCGATGAGGACAAGCGACGCACCGTCGACGATGCCGGAGGAGTTGCCGGCGTGGTGGACGTGCTCGATCTTCTCGACGGTCGTGTACTTCGCGAGCGCGACGTCGTCGAAGCCGACCTCGCCACCCTGCTGGAGGAAGGACGGCTTGAGGCCGGCCAGCGACTCGACGCTGGTGTCGGGACGGACGGTCTCGTCCTTGTCCAGGACGACGAGGCCGTTCTGGTCCTTGACCGGGATGACGCAGTCGTCGTAGTAGCCGTTGGCCCACGCCTTGGCGGCGCGCGCGTGCGACTGGGCGGCGAGAGCGTCGACGTCCTCGCGGGTGAAGCCCTCGATCGTGGCGATCAGGTCGGCACCGATGCCCTGCGGCACGAAGCCGGTGTCGAGGCTGGTCTTGGGGTCCTGGGCCCAGGCGCCACCGTTGCTGCCCATGGGCACACGGCTCATCGCCTCGACGCCACCGGCGAGGATCAGGTCCTCCCAGCCGGAGCGGACGCGAGCGGCGGCCTGGTTGACGGCCTCGAGACCCGAGGCGCAGAAGCGGTCCAGCTGGACGCCGGCCACGGTCTCGGCCAGGCCGGCCTTGATGGCAGCGACCCGCGCGATGTCCGAGCCCTGCTCGCCGATCGGCGTGACGCAACCGAGGATGACGTCGTCGATGCCGGCGGTGTCGAGCCCGGGGTTGCGCTCCTCGATCGCGTTCATGAGCGTCACGACGAGGTCGATCGACTTGACCTCGTGCAGCGAACCGTTCTTCTTGCCGCGACCGCGCGGCGTGCGCACGTGGTCGTAGATGAATGCTTCTGCCATGACCGTCCTTGTCTGGAATGGCTGGTTGCCGGCACGGTGCCGGCTGGTCGGTTACCGATCTGCGGCCCGAGGCCGCGGGCGGGAGGAAGATCCCTCGCACTGATTGTGACACTATTACTGTCATGGTCAAGGCGGAAGGTGGTGAACGAGACGTGGACAACACCCTGCTCTCGCTCCCCGAGCTCACCGAACGGCTGGGCCTGAGCGTGCGCACCGTGCGCTTCTACGCCTCCCGAGGCCTCATCCCGCCCCCGATCCGACGCGGTCGAGCGGGCTACTACGACGCCGGCCACCTCGCACGCCTCGAGCTGGTCCAGGAGCTGCAGAGCCACGGCTTCACGCTCAACGCGATCGAGAAGTACGTCGCCGGCATCGCCGACGACGCGACGCCCGACGACATCGCGCTGGCGCGCACGATGCTGGCGCCCTGGCAGTCCGACCTGCCCGTCGAGATGTCACGCACGCAGCTGGAGGCCAGGGCCGGCCGGGACCTGAGCGACGAGGACATCGCGACGCTGTACGCGCTGGGCGTACTGCGACCCCGCGGCTCGTCGTACCTCGTGGCCAGCAACCAGGTCGCCAGCGGCGTACGCCTGCTGGAGCTGGGCTTCCCGCGGGAGGTCGCCGCGGATGCCGCGGCCATCTACCGCGAGCACGGCGAGCAGATGGCCAAGGAGCTGTTCGACATGCTCCGCGAGAAGCTGCTGCCGTTGTACGACGACCACAGCTCCGAGCACCTGCGCGAGGTCATGGAGCGGCTCAAGCCGCTGTCCGTGGGTGGTCTGGTGACCGCTTACGAGGCGGCCGTGGCGCGCGCCGCGAGGCTGCCGCGGCGGTAGTGGCGGAGGTTTTCTTGCGCTGGGCGGGCGTTGCAACAGCCGCCCAGTGCAGGAATCACCGGTCGACCGGTGATTCCAACCTCAGCGCCGGCCGGAGCTGAACGAGGCCGCGCTGTGGCTGCGGTTGCCACCACCCGACGCAGCGGCACCGCCGGCACCGCCGCCCCCACGACGGCGGTTGCGGTTGCGGCTCGAGCCCGCCTTCGGCGTACCGCCGGTGGACGAGGCCTGCCCGCCCTGGCCCTTGCCCTGCGGCTGCGCGGGACGACCGCCCTGCGAGCGGGGCTGCGCGGGCTTCTTGGCGCGCGGCTTGCCGCGACCGTTGCCGGAGCGCTGCGAGGGAGCCTGCGGCTGCGGCTCGGCGGTCACCAGACCACCCGGCCGCGACCGCTCGCCGGGGGCGAGCTCCTGGAGCAGCGGGTGGGCGGGACCGTCGACCTTGGTCAGGGTCGGCTTGATGCCGGCGGCGCGGGTGAGCGCCTTGACGTCGCCGATCTGGTCCTGGGTCATCAGGGTCACGACGGTGCCGGCGGCACCCGCGCGCGCCGTACGACCGGAGCGGTGCAGGTAGGCCTTGTGCTCGGCCGGCGGGTCCGCGTGCACGACCAGCGAGACGTCGTCGACGTGGATGCCGCGGGCGGCGATGTCGGTGGCGACCAGCGTGGTGGCCTCACCGGAGTGGAAGGCGTCCATGTTGCGGGTGCGCGCGCCCTGGCTCAGGTTGCCGTGCAGGTCGACGGCGGGGACGCCGTTGCTGTTGAGCTGGCGCGCGAGCGTCTTGGCGCCGCGCTTGGTGCGGGTGAAGACGACGGTGCGACCCGGCGCGCTGACCAGGTCGAGCAGCACGGGCAGCCGGGTGTCGCGGCTGATGTGCAGGACGTGGTGGTCCATCTTGGCGACCGGCGACTGCGCGGAGTCGGCCTCGTGGACGGCCGGGTTCGTCAGGAACCGCTTGACGAGCACGTCGATGGCGTTGTCCAGCGTCGCCGAGAAGAGCATCCGCTGACCGTCGGCCGGGGTCTTGTCGAGCAGCCGGCGGACGGCGGGCAGGAAGCCCAGGTCGGCCATGTGGTCGGCCTCGTCGAGCACGGTCACCTCGACGTCGGCGAGGCTGCAGTGGCCCTGACCGATGAGGTCCTCGAGCCGGCCCGGGCAGGCGATGAGGATGTCGACGCCCTTGTTGAGCGCGACGACCTGCGGGTTCTGACCGACGCCGCCGAAGACGGTCGTGGTCTTCAGGCCGGCGGCCTTGGCCAGCGGGGTGACCGTGGCGGCGATCTGGGAGGCGAGCTCCCGGGTCGGCGCGAGCACGAGGGCACGCGGCTTGGTCGGCACGGCCTTCCGGCCACCGGCGAGCCGGGCGACGAGCGGGATGCCGAAGGCGTAGGTCTTGCCCGATCCGGTGCGGCCGCGGCCGAGCACGTCGCGGCCGGCGAGCGAGTCCGGCAGGGTGGCCTGCTGGATCGGGGTGGGGGTGGTGATCCCGTCGGCGTCCAGGACGGCGAGCAGGGTCGAGGGCACGCCGAGATCGGCGAAGGTGTTGGGCACGAGTTGTTCTCTCGATCGGCGTCTCGCCGTGCTGTCCCGTCCGGTGACGGGATCGAGTGAAGCGGCCTCAAGTGTCTGAGGGGCGCGGCCGGAGCTGCGCAGGTCCGGGGCAAGACTGGCCGGACAGTTGACGAGTCTACGAGTACGACGGCCGCCCGCCCGAATCCTCGAGCGGGCGGCCTGCGTCACACGGGTGTCCGTCGTACCTGACCTTCTGGTTGGGTTTCGGCCGAAAAGGCAACCAGAAGGTCAGGTACGACGCTCCACGGTCAGCCGAGCTGGACGGCAGCCCCCGACGCGATCAGCCCGTCCACGTCATCGATGCCCCACGCGGTCAGTGCCTCGCGGGTGTGCACGCCGGGGCCGGCCGCGGGCGGCATCGAGAGCGTCGCCGTCGTACGGGAGAAGCGCGGAGCGGGCTGGGGCTGGACGATCCCCTCGTGCTCGACGAAGACCTCGCGCGCCTTGATGTGCGGGTGCTCGGGCGCCTCGCTCAGCTTCAGGATCGGCGCCACGCAGGCGTCGGTGCCGTCGAAGATCGCGCACCACTCGTCCCGGGTCTTCTGCCGGAAGGTCGCGGCGATGAGGTCGCGCAGCTCGTCGCCCTTCGTGGCGTCGAAGCGGTCCGGGGCCGTCTCCTTGATGCCGAGCAGCTCGACGAAGAGCTCGTAGAACTGCGGCTCCAGCGCACCCACCGACATGTGCTCACCGTCGGCGGTCTCGTAGATGTCGTAGTACGGCGCCCCGCCGTCGAGCAGGTTGCTGACCCGCTCCTCCTTGAAGCCGCCGCCCGCGAGGAACGCCGACGTCATGGCGTTGAGGTTGGCGGTGCCGTCGACGATCGCCGCGTCGACGACCTGGCCCTTGCCGGAGACCTTCGACTCCAGCAGCGCGGCCAGGATCCCGATGACGAGGTACGTCGAGCCGCCACCGAAGTCACCCACCAGGTTGGCCGGGAACTGCGGCTTGTCCTTGACCTGGCCGAGGCCGTGCAGGGTCCCGGTGATCGCGATGTAGTTCATGTCGTGGCCGGCGGCCTGGGCCCACGGGCCCTCCTGACCCCACCCGGTCATCCGGGCGAAGACCAGCCTCGGGTTGCGCTCGTGGCAGGCCTCCGGACCGAAGCCGAGCCGCTCGGCGACCCCGGGCCGCATGCCCTCGACGAGCACGTCGGCGTTCGCGACGAGGTCGAGCACCGTCTCGACGGCCTTCGGGTCCTTGAGGTTGAGCGCGACGCTCGGCCGGCCGCGGTTGAGCAGGTCGTGCGAGCCGCCCGTGAGCAGCTGCCCGCCGGGGCGCTCGACCCGGATCACGTCGGCCCCGAGGTCGGCCAGGATCATGCACGCGTGCGGGCTCGGCCCGATCCCGGCGATCTCGACCACCTTGATGCCCGCCAGCGGACCCGTCCCTCGACCCAGCTCATACGTCATGGGGCCGATCATGGCACAACCGTGACAGTTCCACTGTCACAGTCAGTCGCGGTATCGGACCCCGATCAGCCCGGGGCGACGATCCGGTTGAGCTCGAAGTGCATGGGATCGGTGTAGTGCCAGGTGCCGCCCCAGGTGAACCCCCACCGCTCGAAGGTCTGCACCACGCCGGGGTCCATGTGGCCGACGGTGCCGCGCGCGTTCTCGGCGGGGTCGATGTCGAAGGCCAGGCCGAAGGCATGGTTGGACAGCGTCGTCGTACCGGCGATGAAGCGGGGGTTGTAGCAGCCCGCGTAGTTGGTGATCTTGGCCGCGAGGCCGCGCGCCTGGATCTCGCGCAGCGCCGCCTCCAGCTGCGGGAACATCACCTTGTTGCACGTCATCGCGCCGATGATCGGCATCACCCGGGTCTCGATGTGGGCGGCGACCCATGCGGGGTCCGGCACGACCCGACCGCCTCCGATCGCGGTGTAGCGGTAGAGACCGACGGCCTGGCTGTAGGAGCCGACGAACTGCACGTTCTGCACGGCCTTCGGGTCGATGCCGAAGCGCGCGACCGCATCCATGGCCGTCACGGACAGGTCGCCGTTGATCTTCTCGATCTGCTTGCGCACCTGCTGCGGCGAGGCGTAGCCGGTGTTGATCAGCAGCGCGTTGCCCTGCTGCAGACCGAGCGCCTGGCCCCACTTCTCGTTCACGACCGCGTCGACGCCCAGCACGGTCGACGGCGACCAGGCGCCCACGTGGATGTTCTGCGTGTCCCCGCCGGAGCCGATCGCGACGTACCCGCTCTTGTCGACCGGGATGGTGCCGTCGAGCTTGTCGGCGACCGCGATCTCACCGCCGGCGACCCGGTTCCACTGGTCCTGGAAGGCGGCGCTGCGCTGCCCGGTGAAGTCGCGGTACGACGCCGGGTCGACCGCCGCCACGTTGTAGAGGTGGTTCTCCATCGCGAACTGCCCGATCGAGAGCGGTACGTCGACCGCCACGCCGCGCACCTTGTGCTTGCCCGACCCGATGCGGATCGAGCGGATCCGCTTGACGACCTGCGTGGAGAGCGACTGCTCGCCGACGACGAGCAGGTCGGCGCCGTACAGCCTGCCGTTCCACTTCCCCGGGGCGCCGACGGCGTGCGTCGGGTCGACGGCGTTCTTGATCGGGGTGGTCTGCACGGCGTTCGTCGGGTCGGGCGTGCCGCCCCCGGACGCGCCACCACAGCCTGCGAGCAGGCTGGCGCAGGTCAACGCGCTCAAGCACGCTGCCCCCACGCGGCGACGCGCGTCGAACATGGTGATTCCCTCCCCAGCCAGGGTAGACGCTGAACTCTAACGCCGCGGAGGAACCGATCAGCCGATGACCTTCGCGGTCACCCAGGCGATCTGGTCGGCGACGTCGGCGGGGTCGCCGCCGGGCTGCATCACGTGGCTGAGCACCAGCCTCACGATGAGGTCGACGCAGGTGTCGACCTGCGCGTCGGTGAGCTCGAGGTCGTACTCCTTGACCCGGGTCTTCACCGCGAACGTGGCCCCCTCGAGCAGGCTCGCGCTGTTCGTGGTGAGCAGCGGCAGCAGCTCGGTGTCGGCGCCGTGGTTGGCGGAGACGACCGCGTGCAGGAGCGCGTTGTCGGTGGCGTACTTGAGGACCCGGCGTACGGCGGCGCGCAGCGCCTCGACCACGTCGTCCGGGTTCTCGTCGAAGGAGCGCGTCACGCCGGCGAGGAAGAGGTCGAGCTCGCGCAGCACGAGCGCCTCGGCGAGGTCGGACTTGGTGCCGATCTCGTTGTAGACCGTCTGCCGACTCACCCCGACCCGGTCGGCCAGCCGGCCCATCGTGACGTGGCCCCAGCCCTGGGTGGTGAGCAGGTGCACGGCGGCGTCGCACAGCCGGTCCCGCAGGGAGACCGGCTGTGCGTCGTACGTCGGCGCCTGGTCGGCGAGGGCCATGGTCCTGCTCTCAGTCCGCCAGGGTCAGCGCCAGCACCGGGCAGGCCTGGACCGCGGCGTACACGTGCGCGCGGTCGGCCTCGTCCGGGTTGTCGTTGAGGACGGTGACCAGCTCGGTGTCCTCGTCCACCTCGAAGAAGTCGTTGGCCATGGACTCGCACATGCCGAGCCCCTCGCACTTCGACAGGTCAGCGACGATCCTCATGCCTGCACCTTCTCGGGGTCGAACGGGACGAAGTCGATCTTCTCGCGAACACCGCAGTCAGGGCAGCACCAGGTGTCCGGGATGTCGTTCCAGGCCGTGCCGGCGGCGAAGCCCTCGTGCTCGCAACCGGCCGCGACCTCGTACACGAAACCACAGCCGGGACACCGCGCGGCGAGCACCTCACCGCTGAAGGTCTGCGCGAACAAGTCGTCGGTCTTGACGTTGTGCTGCTCGGGCGGCGGGAACTTGGCAAGGTACTTCGCCTCCTTGCCCGGCTTGATGTTGGCCAGGGTGACGTCGCCGTCCAGGTGCTCCACGACCCGCTTGTCCATCACCCTGCGCCACAGCGGCGGGATCAGGGCCAGGTCGATCATGCCGGCGTAGCCGGTCGGCAGGGCCGGGGACTCCTTGAAGTCGCGCAGCGTCTGGTAGCGACGGGTCGGGTTCGCGTGGTGGTCGCTGTGCCGCTGCAGGTGGTAGAGCAGCACGTTGGTCACGATGTTGTTGGAGTTCCACGAGTGCATGGGCAGGACCCGCTCGTAGCGCTGCTTCTCGCCGACCTTCTGCCGCTTCATCCCGTAGTGCTCGAGGAAGTTCACGATCTCCAGCAGGGTGAAGCCGATGAACCCCTGCAGGAGCAGGTACGGCGCTGCGCCGACACCCATCACGGCGAGGACGACCACGACCAGCGCGGCCGACATCAGCCAGGCGTTGAGGACGTCGTTGCCGAGGTGGAACGGGTGGGTCTTCTTGCGGCGGTAGCGGCTGGCCTCGAGCTCCCATGCGCTCTTCAGCGAGCCGGAGACGGTGCGGAACCAGAAGGTGTAGAAGTTCTCGCCGAGCCGGCTGGAGGCCGGGTCCTCAGGAGTGGCGACGCGGACGTGGTGGCCGCGGTTGTGCTCGATGTAGAAGTGGCCGTAGAAGGCGGGCGCCAGGGCGATCTTGGAGAGCCAGCGCTCGACGGACTCGCGCTTGTGACCCAGCTCGTGGGCGGTGTTGATGCCGATGCCGCTCACCACGCCGAGCGAGGACGCCATGCCGATCTTGTCCCACACGCTCAGGTGGAAGTCACGCACCAGGTTGGCGCTGATGTGGGTCGCGACCCAGTCCTGGATGCCGACCAGGTGGGCGAACCACTGCACCGGGTTGCCGTCGACGCACATGTACATGACGCCGAAGAACGCGACGAACTGCAGCGGCAGGTACATGAAGACCACCCAGCGGTAGTACTTGTCGTTCTCCAGCTGGTCGATCACCTCGTCCGGCGGGTTGGTCGGGTCGACGCCGCACAACAGGTCCAGCACCGGCGCGATCACGAACAGCACGATCGGGCCGACCCAGAGCACCCAGCGCCAGCCCAGCTGCGCGTACGTCGCGAAGGCGATCACCGCGAGGCCTGGGATCAACAGGCCGATCAGCCACAGGTAGCGCTTCTTGTCCTTCCACTGCTCGGTGGTGCCGTCGGGGACGGTCTGTCCGAGCTGCTCGGGCGTGATGCCTGAAACCGAGCCGGGGTTCGAGGTCTCCATCGATCTCTGCCTTCCTTACGGGTTGACAGAACGATAGGAGTTGTAAAGTTGTTTGACAAGACCCCCGTGTTTGTAAAGTCAGGCCTCCGCGACCGCCCCGGGAGCGACCTCGCCGGCCGCCGTCGTACCGGCCGCCCGGCCGACCGACTGCTTGATCATGGCCTCGAGGTCGAGACCGGTCGACGTCTTGAGCATCTGCAGGGTCTGGGCCACGTTGTTGGTCACCTGCTGCGGCAGCGCGCCCGCGCCGTCGGTGGAGAGCACGGTGAGCTGGTCGATGGCGGCGATGGGCGAGGCGACCTCGCGCGCGATCTGCGGCAGCACCTCGATCAGCATCTGCAGCACCGCTGCCTCGTTGTAGTGCGCGAACGCCGCGGCCCGCTTGTCCATCGCCTCGGCCTCGGCCTGCCCGACGGCGAGCGTGGAGGAGGCCTGCGCGGCGCCCTCGGCCTGGGTGGCCTCCGCCTCCGCGACACGACGCGCCTTCTCCGCCTCACCCTTCTTGGCACCCTCGATGGCCTCCGCCTCGGCCAGCGCCGCGCGTCGCGCCTTCTCCGCCTCACCGCTGAGCCGGGTCTCCTCGGCCTTGGCCTGGGCGGCGGCGATGGTGGCGGCCTTGCGGGCGTCCGCCGCCGCGATCTCAGCGGTACGCCGGGCCTCGGCCTCCTGCTCGACGCGGTAGCGCTCGGCATCGGCCGGCTTGCGGACCTGGGTCTCCAGCTGGCGCTCGGTCAGCGCGGCCTGCTGCACGGCGACCTTCTCCTGCTCGGCGAGGATCGCCTGGTCGCGCTCGGCCTGGGCGAGCGGGCCGGCGGCCGCGGCCTGGGCGGCCGCGGCGTCGGTCTCGGCCTTGATCTCGGCCTGCTTGAGCGCGAGGGTCCGCTGCGAGATCGCGATCTCCTGCTCGGCCGCGATCTGGGCCTGCTCCGCCGCCTGGCGGGCGTTGGCCTCGGCGATGCGGGCCGCCTGGCTGGCCCGGGCGGCCTCGGGCCGACCGAGGTCGGCGAGGTAGCTGCCGTCGTCGGTGACGTCCTGGATCTGGAACGCGTCGAGGATCAGGCCCTGACCGGTCAGCGAGCTCTCCGACTCGTCGGCCACGCGCTGGGCGAAGGCCGCGCGGTCGCGGATGATCTGCTCGACCGTCAGTCCGCCGACGATCGAGCGGAGCGCGCCGGCGAGCACCTCCTGGGTGAAGGTCTCGATGTCGTTCTGCTGCGACAGGAAGCGCTGCGCACCCAGGCGGATCTGGTCGGCGTTGCCGCCGACCTTGACGATCGCGACGCCGTCCAGGTTCAGCTTGATGCCCTGGCCGGACACCGCGCCGCGGATCTGCACGGAGATGCGTCGGCTGGAGAGGTCCATCGTCGCGAGCTTCTGCACGAACGGGATGACGAAGACGCCGCCGCCCAGCACGACCTTCTGACCGGAGAGGTCGGTGGTGAGCTCACCGGTCTCCGGGTTGATGACCGCCTTGCCCTTGCGGCCGGTCACGATGAAGGCCTGGTTGGGCCCGGCCACCTTGTACCGGCTGGTGACCAGCAGGACGAGGAGGACGAGCAGGACGACGATGCCGCCGATCGGCAGCAGGACAGCGGAGCTCATGGCGAAGGACTCTCAGTTCGGCCTGGATCTCAGGACTGCGGGAGCGCTGGCGGCTGCCAGATCTCGGTGACGTTGACCGCTGTCGGCGACAGCACCCCGGTGACGTGCACCTCGGTGCCGGCCTCGATGGACGCGTTCGCACTGGCGTTGAGCTGGAGCGGGTGGCCCCCGACGACCACGCGCACCACGCCGTACCCCTGGGCAGGGATGGCAGTGATCACGCGGGCCGTCATACCCACGCTGTCGGCGACTGACACCGTCCCGTCGCTCGGTCCGTTCTTGAGCAGCCGGGTCAGCCACCAGGCGAGCCAGCCGACGAGCCCACCGGCCACCGCGCCCACGGCGAGGGAGAGCGCCATCGGGGCACCCGCTCCGTCGGCGATGGCACCTCCGAACCCGAAGGCCGAGATGAAGCCGCCGATCGCGGCCGTCGAGATCCAGTCCGCCTCGAGCGCGCTGAACGCCGAGTCGACGTGGTCCCCGATGACCAGCGACGCCAGCAGGACCAGCAGCCCGACGACGCCGAGGACGAGGAACGGGGTCACTGGCCGGAGAGCGCCTTCTCGATGTCGCCCGCGAGCTTGTCCGGGGTGGTGGTCGGCGCGAAGCGGTCGATCACCTGGCCGTCGCGACCGACCAGGAACTTGGTGAAGTTCCACTTGATGCCGCCGCCGAGCAGCCCGCCCTGCTCCTTCTTCAGCCAGGCGTAGAGCGGGTGCGCGTCCGACCCGTTGACCTCGATCTTGGCGAACATCGGGAAGGTGACGTGGTAGTTCGTCGAGCAGAAGCTCGCGATCTCCGCCTCGTCGCCCGGCTCCTGGTGGCCGAACTGGTCGCAGGGGAAACCGAGGACCGTGAACCCCTGGTCGGCGTACGTCTCCTGCAGCTTCTGCAGGCCCTCGTACTGCGGGGTGAAGCCGCACTTGGAGGCGGTGTTGACGACGAGCACGACGTCGCCCTTGTACGCCGACAGGTCGACCTGCTGCCCGTCGATGCCGGCAGCCGAGAAGTCATGGAGGGAGGTCATGCCGCCCAGTGTGGCACCCTCGGGAGCGTGCCCCAGGTGGTTGCCGAGGTGTGGGTCCGGGTCCCGGCCGACGTCGCCTACGCGGTGTCCCAGACGACCGGTGAGCTGCGGCTGCGCTGGGACCCCTTCATCCGCAGCCAACAGCTGCTCGACGCCGACGCCCCGGGCAAGGGCGTGCGGGTCCTCACCCGCGCGCGGGTCGGGCCGCGGATGGTCAGCCAGTACGTCGCCTACCGGCCACCCACCAGCGTGGGCATGACCATGCTGGAGGGGCCGTGGTTCTTCGCCTCCTTCGGCGGAGGTTGGCGTTTCACCGCCGAGACCCGCGACGGGGTCGCCGGCACGCGGGCCGTGTGGAAGTACACCTTCCGCACCCGGCCGCGCTGGCTCAGCCCGGTCGCCGACCGGATCGGCACCTGGCTGCTCGGCCGCGAGATCCGGGCGCGGATCGCGGCGTGGGCGCGGGCGTGCGAGGACCCGGTCGTCCTCGCGGCGGTCACTCCGGGGGAGGCTCCTGCGGGCTGACCCGCCGGCGGCGTACCCACCACAGGAGGACCATCAGCAGCAGGAACGCGTCGACCACGAGGGCGACCACGAGCAGCACCGGCGCCGTGTGCCACAGCTTCGACCAGCCGACGTTGACCAGTGGCACGTTGACGAAGAAGACGATGATCAGGCCCGCGACCCGCGGACCGCAGCCCGACGGCCGGGATGGTTCGGGGTGCTCCGCGTCGGGCCCCTCGGGTCGCGACGGGTAGAGGCCGCTCACGCCGTCACCCGCACCAGCACGCCGGCCGCGATCAGGGCCTGGCCGACGTGGTAGGTCACCATGATCGCCGGGCGGGCCCACGACAGCGGCTTCACGAACCTGTTGAGCGCCAGTGTCGTGTCGCTGCAGACGAAGACGGCCGCACCCACGGCGATCCACGGCGAGGCCGTCGCCCAGCCGGTGATCGTCATCGCCGCGATCACGGCCATGTACGTCGCCACCGCGATCCCCAGCCCGGGGCCACCCTCGCGCACCGCGGCCGGCAGGACCCCGCGCGCGACGACGAACGCGACCAGCACCACCACGGCGCCGACGACCCACCAGCCGCTGCTCTCCAGGCCGACGCGGGCGAAGCACACGACATAGCCCAGGTGCCCGACCAGGAAGGCCGAGAGACCGGCGACGAACCGCCACTCGACCGTGTCGTCGAGCAGCGCGACGTCCCCGATCATGCCGAGCACGAGGGCGACCACCAGCCACACGCCGGCGGCGTGGTCCAGCGCCCCGGCGGCGATCACCGTGCCGATCAGCAGGGCCAGCGTGGCCGGCTTCAGCCAGGTCTCGAGGTCCTTGCGGCCCCGCGCGACGGCGACCCAGTCGGCGACGGCCGCGACCGCCGTGGCGACGGCGAGGACGGTGGTCAGGGTGGACACGGGTCGCAGCGTGCCACATCAATCGCGGCGCTTGGCCCCGATCCGCTGCAGGTAGGCGTCGCGCACCGAGGAGTCGACGCGCGTGATCGCGGCGTCGTCGTGGGCGAGCCGGCGGAGCGCGCCCAGCACCCGCTCGGGTACCAGCGGGGCGGCGTTCGCCGCGAGCCCGACGTACGACGGAACCGCGATCTCGGCCTTCCGGGAAGAGACCGAGCGCACCACGGCCGCCGCGATGTCCTCGGGGTCGACGGTGGGCAGCACGCCCAGGTCGATGCCGGAGGAGAGCTGGGTGCGGACCGCGCTCGGCAGGACGGCCGACACCGAGACGCCGGTGCCGTCGAGCTCGAGCCGGGTGGCGGCGGTGAGGCCCACGACGGCGAACTTGCTCGCGTTGTAGACCGCGAGGCCCTGGAGCGGGAACTTGCCGGCGAGCGAGGCGACGTTGACGACGTGGCCGCGGCCGCGCTCGATCATCGGCGGCAGCGCGAGCCGCATGCCGTGGATGACGCCGAAGACGTTGACGTCCATCGTCATCCGGTCGACCTCGTCGGCCTGCTCGAGGAAGGCCGCGTTCGGCATGATCCCGGCGTTGTTGACGAGCACCGCGAGCGGCAGGTCGTGGTGGGCGGAGGCCGCCGCGAGGAAGCTCGCGAACGACTGCTTGTCGGTGACGTCGAGGCGGTGGCCGGACGCGGTGCCGCCCAGCGAGGCGGCGGCCTCCACGGCGAGCGCCTCGTCCAGGTCGCCGAGCGCGACCCGGGCGCCCGCGGCGGTGAACGCCTGCGCGGTGGCCAGGCCGATGCCGCGCGCGGCGCCGGTGATGGCGACGAGCGCGCCGCCGAGGTCGATCGGTGCGTACCTGCTCATGCGTGGGTCTCCTGCGGCTCGATGGCGGTGATCTCGAAGGCGGCGGGGTCGAAGCGGCTGACCCGCCGCACCAGCTCGCCGGTCGACCAGGGCCAGCTGAAGCTGTTCCGGCCGTTGGCGTCGATGTAGTAGCTGTGGCAGCTGCTCGCGTTGTACGCCGTACCGACGAGCGCGGACTGCACCTCGTCGACGTACGCCGCCTGCGCCTCGGCCCGGGTGTCCAGCGTGGCCCAGCCCTCGCGGCGGGCCGCGACGATCGCCTCGACCACGAACGCGACCTGCGCCTCGGCGATCGTGAACGCCGACGTGTGCCCGGTGCCGAGGCTCGGGCCGAGCACCACGAACGCGTTGGGGAAGCCCGTGACGGTGGTGCCGAGGTAGGCCTCGGGCGAGCCCTGCCAGTGCTCGGCGAGCGTGTGGCCGTCGGCGCCGCGGACCAGGTCGGCGACCGGCATGTCGAGGATGTGGAAGCCGGTGCCGAGGATGATCGCGTCGACCTCGGCCTCGCTGCCGTCGGAGCCGACGACCGTCGAGCCGCGGACCTCCGCGACCCCGGTCGCGTGCACCTCCACGTTGGGGCGGGTCAGCGATTGCAGGTAGGAGTTGGAGAACAGGATCCGCTTGCAGCCCAGCAGGTACGTCGGGGTCAGCTTCGTCCGCAGCTCCTCGTCGCGCACGACCGCCCGCAGGTAGGCCTCGCCGACCTTCTGCAGCACCTTCATGAAGGGGCGCGGCCGGTGGAACGCGAGGCCGACGGTCTCCATGGCGGCGTACTCGACGGCGCCCAGGGCGCGCTCGAACAGCGGCACGTTGCGCTTGACCCACTTCTCGGCGTCCGGCACGGGGTGGTCGACCTTGGGCAGCACCCAGTGCGCGGTGCGCTGGAAGAGGTGCAGCTCGGCGACCTGCGGCTGGATCTCGGGGACGAACTGCACGGCCGAGGCGCCCGTGCCGATCACCGCGACCCGCTTGCCGGTCAGGTCGTAGTCGTGGTTCCACCGCGCGGAGTGGAAGATCGCGCCCGGGAAGCCCGTGAGGCCGGGCAGGTCGGGGATCTTGGGCTCGTTCCACGGGCCGGCCGCGGCCACGACGAAGCGGGCCGTGAGCTCCCCCTCGGTGGTGTCGAGGACCCACCGCTCGGCAGCGGGATCCCAGGCGGCACCGGTCATCTCGACGCCGAACCGGGTGATCTCCTCGAGGCCGTGGTCACGCGCCACGCGGTCGACGTAGGCGAGGATCTCGGGCTGGGTGCCGTAGACCCGCGACCACTCGCTGTTGGGCGCGAAGGAGAAGGAGTAGAGGTTCGACGGCACGTCGCACGCGCAGCCGGGGTAGGTGTTGGCGCGCCAGGTGCCGCCGTAGGTGTCGGCCTTCTCGAGGATGACGACGTCGTCGACGCCGGCCTCGCGGAGCTTGACGGCGGCGGCGATCCCGGAGATCCCGGCGCCGATGACGATCACGTCGTGGTGGGTCATGCGTGGGTCCCCTGTCGCTGGTCCTGTACGTCGATGGCGGCGCTCACCCGCGCCGGCAGTGCACTGCGGGCGGCCGCGAGGGTGGCCTCGCGTCGGCTGAGGTCCATGAAGTTCGGCCCCATGGCCGCGAGCTCCTCGACGCCCGGCTCGACCCGGATCACCCGGATCCCGGCGGCGCGGAGCCGCGCGACCTCCCGGTCGAGGCCCGCGGTCATCCGGGTGCGCAGCACCCGCTCGACGCGATCGGCGCCGCGGGCCGGAACGCCGCCCTCGGTGGTCATCGGGGCGACCACGACGACCTCGTCGAGGTCCTGGCCGAGCAGCAGGTCGGCCGAGACCGAGGAGACCGCACCGCCGTCGACGTACCGGCGCCCGCCGATCCCGACCGGCGGGAACCAGCCCGGGATGCCCCAGGACGCCGCGACCGCGTCACCCAGCGTGGCGGCCGGCGCCCCGTCGGAGCCGAAGGCGACCCGCTGCCCGGTGGCGGTGTCCACCGCGACCAGCCACGTGCTCGGGTGGTCGACCCAGCCCGACGGAGCCAGCGCAGCGCCGTACTCCCGCAGCCAGGTGGCGTCGCCGCGTCCGCGCGGGAGCAGCCCCGCCACCACGCTGTACGCCGAGCGCCGGGCCAGGCCGGCGCGGACGAGACCGAGCGCGGGCAGTGCCGGGAAGGGCACCGGCGGGAGGTGGCCGGGGTGGATGGCGACGTGCCGCGCGAGCACGGGATCCGCGTCCGGTCGGCCGTCGAGGGCGTCGAGGAGGTCCTGCGGCGTACGCCCCGAGCCCAGGGCGGCGACGACCTCCGCTCCGGCGGAGGTGCCGATGAGGACCGCGGCGGTGCGGGAGTCCCAGTCCGCCCGGCGCTCCACCTCGCGGAGGGCGACCGCCGTCCAGGCGAAGCCGAGGGTGCCACCGCAGCCGATGGCGAGAGCGCGTCGTGTCGTCACAACTCGGATACTAACGGTATTCAGATTCCAGTGGTAGCCCGAATCGGATAAGGTGCGTGACGTGGCCCGGCTGACGCGCAAGGAGACGCACGCCCAGACGCGTGAGCGGCTCGTCGAGACCGCGCTCCGGCTGTTCCTGGCCGACGGCTACAACGCCACCTCGCTGGACAAGGTCGCCGCGGAGGCGGGCTACTCCAAGGGCGCCGTCTACTCGAACTTCGCCACCAAGCACGAGCTCGGCCTGGCCGTCCTCGACGTCGTCCACGCGACCCGCGCCCAAGCCCTCGCCGAGGCCGTCGCCACGGCACCGACCGCCGAGTCCCGGATCGACGCCTTCGCCGCGTGGGCCGAGCGCAACATCGGCGACGTCGGCTGGACCGCGCTGGAGGTGGAGTTCGCGACCAGCACCCGGCGCATCGCCGGTATCAGCGGCGAGCTGGCCGAGCGGCGGCGTGCCGTCACCGACGGGCTCGCCGCGCTGCTGGAGCTCCAGGCCGCCGACCTGGGCATCACGCTGCCCGTCCCCGCCGCGGACGCGGCCGTGCACCTGCTCGCCCTGGGCATCGGGCTCGGCGTGCAGCGGGCCTTCGACCCCGACCTCCCGGTCACCGCGCTGGTCGATCAGCTGCGGAGGCTCTTGAACAGCGCCTGAACGGGTAATGGCCCACCAGTGCTGAAGATTCGTCCGTTCGGGTGATTGACGACGGGCGTAGTCCACCGCAGACTGACTTCCGCTCATCCTGAACATAACTGGGGGTATGTCATGCATCCGCTCGACCCGGGGGCTCCGGTGATCCGCGGAGACCGGCCCAGCCTCCAGGCACGCGCGCTCGGGATCGCCCTGCGGTGCACGGTCAAGCCCGTCGTCGAGGCGTGGGCGACCGCGCCCGACCTGCCCTGGCCCTACGCGCTCGCCGACCAGGCCGGCCGGCTGACCCGGCTCAGCCAGGAGATCCTGTTCGAGGAGGTGGCGCTTTCGCAGTGCCGCGCGCAGTGGATCACCGGCGGCGAGGACAACGGCCGGGTGATCCTCTACCTGCACGGTGGCGCGTTCATCGTCGGCGGCTGGCACCTGCACCGCCACATGCTCTCCGAGCTCGGCCGCCGCACCGGGGCCCGCATCTTCGCGGTCGAGTACCGCAAGGCGCCGAAGCACTCGATCGACGACTCGGGCGACGACGCCCTGGCGGCGTACCGCCACCTGCTGGCCGAGGGCGTCTCTCCCGCCGACATCGTGGTGATGGGCGACTCCGCCGGCGGCTACCTGAGCATCCAGCTGGCCGCGCGGCTGCACCAGGAGCGGCTGCCCGCTCCGGCCGCCGTCGTGGCCCTCTCCCCGCTGCTCGAGCTCGACCGCGACGAGCCCGGCCGCAAGGGCTGCGCGGTCCTCAGCCCGCGCGCGATCCGTGCCCTGTCGCGGTGGTCGCGCGCCGCCACGAACCGCCCGCAGCCGATGCACGCGGTGCGACCGGCGCTGCCGCCGATCCTCATCCAGGCCGGCGCCCAGGAGACCCTGCGCCGCCAGGCGGTCGCGTTCGCCGGGCTGCTCGCCCGGCAGGGCGTGCCCCACGCGCTGCAGCTGTACCCGACCGACATCCACGTCTTCCACGCGGCGCTGTTCCTGCCGGAGGCACGGGCCGCCTTCGACGCCATCGTCGAGTTCGTCGACGAGGTCGTCGGTGCCGGCAGCGTGCCGGCGGCCGCGCACGCCTGATCGGCTTGGGCGAGAATGGTCGGGTGAACGACGGCGAGGCGACCGTGGCCGAGGTGATGATCACCGAGCCCACGACCTTCGACGCCGACATCACCGTGGGCGTCGCGCGTACGTCGCTCGCCCGGCCCAAGCAGCGCCTCGTCCTGCTCGTCGACGGGCGACACCTGGTCGGCACCGTCGTGGCCGAGGACCTGCCCGAGCCTGTCGCGGACGACGCCCCGGCCCGGGACCACGCCCGCCTCGAGGGCCGCACCGCCCGCCCCACCGACACCGTCGCCGATCTCTGGGAGCGCCTGGACCGCGCCGGCGCCCGGCGGCTGGCGGTGGTCGACGACGCGGGCGACCTGCTCGGCCTGGTCTGCGTGAAGCGGTCCCGCTCCGGCTTCTGCACGGTCGAGGGCATCGCCTCCTGGCGCGCGGAGCGGGAACGTGCGGAGCGGGAAGCCGGCTCCGTCAGCCGCTGATCTCGCGCAGCGGGCCGATGTCGAGCAGGATGCCGTCGGGCAGGTACGCGCGCGTCTCCCGCACCTCCCACGACCGCCCGGAAGCGTCGGGACGGGCGAGCAGCTCGCGGACGACGTCCACCTGCTCGGGGTGACCGACCTGCGCGACGACGTGGCCGCCTCGCAGCAGGTGCCGCAGCGCGACCTCGAGGCCGTGGACCAGCAGCGCCGTGCCGTCCGGTCCGCCGTCGATGGCCGTGACCGGGTCCTCGGGGAACCGGCCCACCTCTCCGGTCGGCACCCACGGCGGGTCGAGCACGACGATCGCGGCCCGCTCGTCAGGAGCCAGCGCTTCCTCCACCGTCGCGGTCCGGACGTCCGCGACGACGCCGGCCGCCTCCGCGTTGCGGCGCGCGTACGCCGTGGCCACGGCGTGGCTGTCGACCTGGATCAGGCGGCGCCCGGTCAGGCTGGCCACGAGCAGCCCGATCTGCCCCGCACCGCAGAACAGCTCCAGCACCGGACCCGCGGGGCACGACGGTGCGAGCGCCGCCGCCCAGTGGCTCTGCGCCGTCGTCCACAGCCGCGGTCGCAGCACGCGCTCGTCCCACCGCACCTCGAGGTCACCGAAGAGCGCGATCTCCGGCTCGGCGTCGTACGTCGTCATGCTGCCCAGTACCCCGTCACGACGCCCACGTGCAGAGCCCGGGAACGACGAAGCCCCGGGTCGACGACCCGGGGCTTCGCTCCTGTGCGCGAGGGGGGAGTTGAACCCCCACGTCCTTTCGGACACACGGACCTGAACCGTGCGCGTCTGCCTATTCCGCCACTCGCGCGTGAAGCGCCGCAAGGTTATCCCACCTCGTCCGCACGCCCCAAACCGGCGGTCAAAGCGCGGCATCCGGGGCTCGCTGCCGGGCCACCGATACGATCGACGACACCCGATGCGCTGTGGCCGCGTACCGGGGATGACCGCTGCCGGTAGCAGGAGAACACCAGGAGAGGAGGCCCGCGTGGGTGGACTGCAGCGTTTCGAGCAACGCCTCGAGCGGGCGATCTCGGGCGCCTTCGCCCGTACCTTCCGCTCCGCTGTGCAGCCCGTCGAGATCGCGGCCGCGCTGCAGCGCGAGCTCGACAACAAGGCTCAGGTGCTCTCGCGTCAGCGACGGCTGGTGCCCAACGCCTTCCAGGTGGACCTGTCCGCGGGCGACCTGGAGCGGATGGCGCCGTACACCACCTCGCTGTCCCAGGAGCTCGCCGACCAGCTCCAGGAGCACGCCGACAACCAGGGCTATGTGTTCCCCGGCCCGATCCGGATCGAGTTCCGCTCCGACGACGACCTCGGCACCGGCCGGTTCACGGTGCTGAGCCGCGCGGAGGCGTCGGTGATCGGCAGCATCCGGCAGACCGACCGGCCCAGCCGCGCCGTCCTCGAGGTCAACGGCACCGAGCACCCGCTCGCCCCGCCGGGCATCGTGGTGGGCCGCGGCAGCGAGGCCGACATCCGGATCAACGACCCGGGCGTCAGCCGCCGGCACGCCCAGTTCCTGATCACCACCGCCGCCGGCGGTGCGCCGCAGATCGAGGTGCACGACATGGGATCCACCAACGGCATCAGGGTCGACGGCCAGAAGGTCGCCCGCGCCCAGCTCCGCGACGGCTCCCGGGTCCAGGTCGGGCACACCTCGCTGGTGCTGCGGCTGCAGGGAGGCACCGATGTCTGAGCTGACGCTGTTCCTGGTCCGGATCGGCTACCTGGCGATCCTGTGGATCTTCGTGCTCTCGGCGATCTCGGTGATCCGCTCGGACATGTTCGGTGCCCGCGTGCCCACGGCGACGGCCGGCCGCGCGCCGCGCGCCGCGAAGCCCGCCAAGCAACCGAAGCAGCCGAAGCGACGCGGCAACCCCACCCACGTGACCGTCGTCCAGGGATCCAACACCGGCATCAGCGCCGACCTGGCCTCCGCTCCGGTGCTCATCGGCCGGGGCAACGACGCGGCGATCCGGCTCGACGACGACTACGTCTCGACCCGGCACGCCCGCATCGTGTCCTCCGGCGACCAGTGGTTCGTCGAGGACCTCGGCTCCACCAACGGCACCTACCTGGGCGCCCAGCGGATCACCCAGCCGACGCCCATCGGCCTCGGCTCGCAGGTCCGGATCGGGAAGACCATCCTGGAGCTGAGGAAGTAAGTGGAGTCCCCGGAAACGACCGACCAGGTCGACGAGACCACCCTGGTTCCCGAGGCGGAGCCGGGACACCCCGACCTCACCCTCCGGTTCCACGCGGTCTCCGACGTCGGCCGGGTCCGCAAGGACAACCAGGACAGCGGGTACGCCGGTCCGTGGCTGCTCGCCGTCTGCGACGGTGTCGGCGGCGCGGCCCGCGGCGACATCGCCTCCAGCACGGCCGTCAACGAGCTGCGCCACCTCGACATCCCGCCGGAGAAGGCGGAGCCGACCGCCGACCTGGTCGTCCGCATCAACGACGGCCTGCACGAGGCGCACGAGTCGATCGGCAGCCAGGTCGACCACGACCCGTCGATCAACGGCACGAGCACCACCGTGGTCCTCGCCCTGTTCGACGGCCAGCGGTTCGGGTTCGGCCACGTCGGCGACTCGAGGGCCTACCTGCTCCGCGAAGGCCGGCTGTCCCAGCTCACCACCGACCACACCTTCGTGCAGAGCCTGATCGACGAGGGCCGGATCACCGAGGAGGAGGCGCGGGTCCACCCGCACCGCAACCTGATCCTCAAGGCGCTCGACGGGATGCACGACGTCGACCCCGACCTGTTCCAGATCGAGGCGGAGCCCGGCGACCGGCTGTTCCTGTGCAGCGACGGCGCGTGCGGCGTCCTCGACAACACCCGGCTGGCCGCGCTCCTCGGCGAGGGCACCCCGGAGTTCGCGGCGATCGAGCTGGTGCGCGCGGCCCTCGACGCCGGCAGCTCCGACAACGTCACCTGCATCGTCGCCGACGTGGTCCCCGTCGATCCCGCGACCCCGCCGCAGGCACCCCAGGTCGTGGGCGCCGCCGCCGAGCTGCGCCGCCGCCTCCCCCGCGCGCTGTTCCGCGGGCACCGCTCCGGCGACACCGGCGAGCTCGAGCCGATCGACGAGGAGCTGGCGCCCATCCAGACCGGGTTCCCCAGCGCGGTGCGCGCCGACCCCGTCGACCCCGAGGCCTACCGCTACGCCCCGCTCGCGCCCCGCCGCTTCGCGTGGGCCCGCCGGTTGATGCTGCTGCTCGTGGCGCTCGGCCTGCTGTGGGTGGCCGGCGCGGCGGCGTACTCCTGGACCCAGCGGCAGTACTACATCGGCGAGCACGACGGCCACGTGACGATCTTCCGCGGCATCAAGGACATCCCCGGGATCAGCTCGGTCTACCTCGAGAGCGACCTGCCCGTCGACGACCTGGTCAACCCCAAGGCGGTCAAGGACGGCATCACCGCCGACGACCCGCAGAAGGCGCAGCAGATCGTCGACGACCTGCCGCTCGCCGGGACGGGAACCCCCTGATGCCCGGATCCCCGCTCATGGAGTTCGTCCACCGCCGCCGGCGCGGGGCGGAGCTGTTCCTGCTCGTCCTCGCGCTCGCCGTCGGCATCGGTGCCTACGTCAGCGTCGGTCTCGGCGTGGACGGTGCCGTCCCCACCAACCTCATCGCGTACGGCGGATGGTTGGCCGCGCTGATCATCGCGGCCCACGTGACGGTCCGCCTCGTCGCGCCGTACGCCGATCCGGTGCTGCTGCCCGTCGTCGCGGCCCTCAACGGGCTCGGCCTCGCGCTCATCCACCGCATCGACCTGGCCATCGGCACCAGCGACGCGAGCAAGCAGCTGATGTGGATGACCCTCGGCGTCGCGCTGTTCATCGCGACGCTCTACCTGGTGCGCGACCACCGCGTCCTCGGCCGCTACACCTACACCTTCGGGCTCGCCGCCATCGTGCTGCTGCTCCTTCCGATGCTTCCCGTGATCGGCAAGGAGGTGAACGGCTCGCGCATCTGGATCGGTGTCGGCGGCTTCACCCTGCAGCCCGGTGAGATCGCCAAGGTCCTCCTCGTCCTCGCCTTCGCCGGCTACCTGGTCGGCCACCGCGACGCCCTGGCGCTGGCCGGCCGCCGGGTCCTGTTCGTCGACCTCCCGCGCGGCCGCGACCTCGGCCCGATCCTCGCGATGTGGGCGGTCAGCATGTGCATCCTGGTCGCGCAGAAGGACCTCGGCTCCAGCCTGCTGTTCTTCGGCCTCTTCCTGGTGATGCTGTACGTCGCCACCGAGCGCTCGGGCTGGCTCTACGTCGGCGGCGCGATGTTCCTCGCCGGCGCGTTCGCGGCGTCCCGCCTGGTCCCGCACGTGACCGAGCGCGTCGACATCTGGCTGCACCCGTTCCAGGACGCCGCGGGCAGCGGCTACCAGCTGGTGCAGAGCCTCTACGCCTTCGCGTGGGGCGGTCTGCTCGGCCGCGGCCTGGGCCAGGGGATGATCACGCTCGGCTCGGGCAGCTCGGCCCACCTGCGGGTGCCCGAGGAGCACAACGACTTCATCATGGCGCTGGTCGGCGAGGAGCTCGGCCTCACCGCCGTCATCGCCGTGCTGCTGCTCTACGGCCTCATCGTCGAGCGCGCCCTCCGCGCCGCCCTGATCGCGCGCGACGGGTTCGGCAAGCTGGTCGCCACCGGCCTCGGCTGCGTGCTCGCGATCCAGGTCTTCGTCGTCATCGGCGGCGTCACCCGGCTCATCCCGCTGACCGGCCTCACCACGCCGTTCATGTCGTACGGCGGTTCCTCGCTGATCGCCAACTGGGTGATCGTCGCGATCCTGCTGCGCATCTCCGACCAGGCCCGGCGCCCGCTGCCCGACCTGAGCGAGCCCGACGCCGACCCGGACATGGAGTCCACCCAGCTGGTCAAGGTGGTCGACGCGTGAACAAGCCGATCCGTGCCGTGTCCATCTTCTGCCTGGTGCTGTTCCTGGCGCTGATGGTCAACGTGACCTACCTGCAGTTCTTCAAGGCCGACAGCCTCGACAACAAGGCGGGCAACACCCGCCCGGCCGAGGCCGCTTACAGCCGCGAGCGGGGGCTGATCCTGGCGGGCCGGCAGGCGATCGCCAAGAGCAAGCCGACCAACGACGCCTACAAGTACCTGCGCGTCTACCCGAAGCCGTACATGTACGCCCCCGTCACGGGCTACCTGCAGCTCGGCGTGCAGACCGGTCTGGAGCGCAGCCAGAACGACATCCTCTCCGGCGAGGACTCGCGGCTGTTCGTCAACCGCCTGGTCGACATGCTCCAGGGCGACACGAACCAGGGCGGCAACGTCATCACCACGATCAACCCGAAGGCCCAGGAGGCCGCCTACAACGGCCTGCTGAAGACGATCGGTCCGCGCGGTGAGGGCTCCGTGGTCGCGATCCAGCCGAAGACGGGCAAGATCCTGGCGATGGTGTCGCTGCCGTCGTACGACCCGAACAAGCTGGCCAGCCACGACGCCTCGACCCGCAACGACTACTACGACAGGCTCGACAAGTCTCCGCTGCAGCCGCTGCTGAACCGGGCGACCTACCTCGCGCTCTTCCCGGGCTCCACGTTCAAGGTCGTCACGGCGGCCGCGACGATCCAGGACGGCCTGCACCAGGTGGGTGACCAGGTCCCGGCCGGCAGCGGCTACCAGCTGCCCGGCACGCACGGGTCGGGCAATGTGGTCGGCAACGAGATCGTCGCGCCCTGCGCCCCGACGCTGATCTCGTTCGCGACGGCGATGGAGAACTCCTGCAACACGGCGTTCGCGCGGATGGCCGTCGCGCTCGGACCGGCCAAGCTCCGCGCCGAGGCCGAGGCGTTCGGCTTCAACTCGGTCCCGCTCACCGACTACTCGCCGGTGCTGCCGTCGACGTACCCCAAGAGCGTCACGGACCCGGGTGCGAAGTCCTCGCGCGAGCTCAACGACGCCGAGACCGCGCGCACCGGCTTCGGCCAGTTCGAGGTCCAGGCGACGCCGCTGCAGATGGCGATGGTCGCCGCGGGCATCGGCAACCACGGCAAGGTGATGAAGCCCTACCTGGTCGACCGGATCCAGACCGCCGACTACCAGACGCTCGACACCACGCCCACCAAGGTGCTCGGCCAGGCCGTGTCGGCGCAGACCGCCGACCAGGTCACCGAGCTGATGGTCGACACGGTCCGGTCCGGCACCGCCTCCCCCGCCGCGATCCCCGGCGTGGACGTGGCCGGCAAGACGGGCACCGCGCAGACCGGCACGAACGCGCCGCCGTACGCCTGGTTCGTCTCGTTCGCCCCCGCTAGCGACGCCCAGGTGGCGGTCGCGGTGATGATCCAGCACATCCCCGGCGTCAGCAGCAGCGAGATCGCCGGCGGCCGGCTCGGCGGCCCGATCGCGAAGGCCGTCATGGAAGCGGTGATGAACAAGTGAGCGAGCAGTACGCCGACGCGGCGCACCGCTACCGCCTCGACGAGCGGATCGCGACCGGGGGCATGGGCGTGGTCTGGAAGGCCACCGACACCCGGCTCGGCCGCACCGTGGCGGTCAAGGTCCTCAAGCACGAGTACTCCGACGACGAGACGTTCCGCCAGCGCTTCGAGACCGAGGCGCGACACGCCGCGGCCCTGCACCACCCCGGCATCTGCGGCGTCTACGACTACAGCTCCGACGTGCCGGTCGGCGGGGCGCCGTACCTGGTGATGGAGTACGTCGACGGCCAGCCGCTGTCCGCCCTGCTCGCCCAGGGCAAGGAGTCGGGTCGCACCATGGACCCCGAGATCGTGCGCGACCTCATGGCGCAGACGGCCGGTGCGCTGGCCGTGGCCCACCGCGCCGGCATCGTCCACCGCGACGTCAAGCCCGCGAACCTCATCATCACCCCGGACCGCCGGGTCAAGGTGACCGACTTCGGTATCGCCCGGGCCGGTGACGCGACCGCGATCACCCGCACCGGCGCGGTCATGGGCACGCCGCAGTACCTCTCCCCCGAGCAGGCCCGCGGCGACGCCGCCACCTTCTCCTCCGACGTCTACTCGCTCGGCTGCGTGGCCTTCGAGTGCCTGACCGGCAAGCGTCCGTTCGAGGCCGAGACCCCGGTCGCCACGCTGCTCGCGCACCTGCAGCAGCCGGTGCCCCCGCTGCCGCCGAGCGTCCCCGGCGACCTCGCCAAGGTCGTCACCCGCGCCATGGCCAAGGACCCGGCGCAGCGGTTCGCCGACGGGGACGCGCTCGCCGCCGCCCTCCGCAACCCCGACGCCGTCGCACCGGTCCCGCCGGCAGCCGTCGCGCCCGTGCCGGTGGGCGACGCGACGGCCGTGCTGCCCCGGACCGCGAGCACCCCGCCGGCCGCGGCAGCGCCGATCGAGCGGCTCGGGCCCGCGTCGGCGTACGCCGGCAGGGAGACCGAGCGTCGCGATCGCGGACCCTGGGTCGCGCTCGCCCTGGTCGCTGCCTTCGTGCTCATCGCGATCCTCGTCGCCTACCTGCTGCTCCACAACACCGGTGGGACGCCGGCGACCTTCCAGTCGCCACCGACCACCGCCGCCACGACGAAGTCCAGCAAGCCGACGACGCCGACCTCATCCGCCACGGGTCCGCGCATCATCCACCTCAACGCCGCCGACTACGTGGGCCGTGACTTCCACGCCGTGGACAACGAGCTGTCCGCGATGAACCTGAACGTCCAGCTCAACCCGGTGACCAACGACGGGACGCACCCGGCGGGCATCGTCACGCAGATCAAGCCGTCCGGCGCCGTCACGGAAGGGGACATCATCACAGTCACCTACTGGGACCAGCCGGCACCCACCACGGCACCGACCACGCCGACGACGCCGACCTCGCAGGCGACCAGCACCGGCTCGGCCTCGGCGCTGTTGGCACCCCCGCTCCTCGACCAGAAGCCGGAGGGCCCGGGCGAATGACGACCGGACGAACCGACCAGCCAGGCCCGGGCGGGCAGCGCACGCTCGTGGGCGACCGCTACGAGCTCGGCGAGCTGCTGGGCCGCGGCGGCATGGCCGAGGTCCGCAAGGGCACCGACACCCGGCTCGGCCGCGTGGTCGCGATCAAGCGGCTGCGCACGGACCTGGCCAGCGACCCGACCTTCCAGGCGCGGTTCCGCCGCGAGGCGCAGTCCTCGGCGTCGCTGAACCACCCGGCGATCGTCGCGGTCTACGACACCGGGGAGGAGCCGACCGCCGACGGCGCGCTGCAGCCCTACATCGTCATGGAGCACGTCGCGGGCCGCACGCTGCGCGACATCCTGCGCGAGGGCCGCAAGATCCTGCCCGAGCGCGCCCTGGAGATCACCTCCGGCGTGCTGAGCGCGCTCGACTACAGCCACCGCGCGGGGATCATCCACCGCGACATCAAGCCCGGCAACGTCATGCTCACCCCCAGCGGCGACGTGAAGGTGATGGACTTCGGCATCGCCCGCGCGATCAGCGACGCCGCATCCTCGATGACGCAGACGGCCGCCGTCGTCGGCACCGCGCAGTACCTCTCCCCCGAGCAGGCACGGGGCGAGACGGTCGACTCGCGCTCCGACGTCTACTCGGCCGGCTGCCTGCTCTACGAGCTGCTCACCGGCCGCCCACCCTTCGTGGGCGACTCACCGGTCGCGGTCGCCTACCAGCACGTGCGTGAGCCCGCGATCCCGCCGTCGCACTTCGACGCCGACCTCACGCCCGAGATCGACGCGATCGTGATGAAGGCGCTCGCCAAGCGGGTCGAGGACCGCTACCAGTCGGCCGCGGCGATGCGCACCGACATCGAGCGCTACCTGGCCGGCCGGCCCGTGCAGGCCGTCGTACCGGTGCCTGTCGTGGACAGCACCGCCACCACCCGGCTCACCACGCCGACCTCGACGGTGGCTCCGGTCCACGAGACGTCTGTCCGCGGCACGCCGGTGCCACCGGCTCCGCCGCAGCGGTCCGGCAAGCTGCCGCTGATCCTCATCCTGCTGCTGCTCCTGGCGCTGATCCTGATCACGGCGTTCGTGGTGTGGCCGAAGCTGTTCCCCTCCGGTCCGACGGACGTGAAGATGCCGAACGTGGTCGGCATGAGCCAGCAGAAGGCCCGCGACACGATCGTCGCGTCCGGCTTCGCCGCCACCGGGATCGACGACACCCAGCAGGTCTGCTCCGACAAGTACCCCACCGAGGGCACGATCGTGCAGCAGGACCCCGCCCAGGACGCCTACGTCCCGACCGACTCGAGCATCGTGCTCAAGCAGTCGCGTGGCGCCTGCGCGTTCACGATCGACGACGTCACCCAGGACAGCCGGCAGCTGGCGATCGCCACGCTCGTGAACCAGGGTGTGCCGCGCCAGAACATCAAGATCCAGAAGACGCCGTGCGCCTCGGACAACGCCAAGGGCACCGTCGTCAGCCAGGTCCCCGGTCCGGGCAGCTCGATCACCAAGGACGACATCGTCACCCTGTGCCTGTCCGCGGGCCCGCACGCGGTGCCGAACGTGATCGGCATGCAGGAGGACCAGGCGACCAAGCGCATCATCGCCGCCGGCTTCAACCCGATCGTCCGCGACTACACCGGCACCACCACCAAGCCCAAGGGCACCGTGGTCGACCAGTCGCCGACGGGCGGCAAGAACCAGACCGCCAAGCAGGGATCGAACGTCTATGTCTACGTCTCGACCTACGTCCCGCCGCCCGACGCCGACGGGGACGGGCTGTCCGACGCCCAGGAGGCGCAGTACGGCACCGACCCGAACAACCCCGACACGGACGGTGACGGGCTGACCGACGGGCAAGAGGTGAACAAGTACCACACCGACCCGCTGCTCGCCGACACCGACGGTGACGGGTTCCCCGACGGCCAGGAGGTCAAGGCCGGCAGCGACCCGAACGACCCGGCGAGCACGCCGCTCAACGTCGGCACCGGAGGCAACGGCGGCAAGGGCCACTGACGGCCGGCTACTGGGTCGGCAGCACCTTGGCGTAGTGCATGTCGATGAGGCCGTCGTACGCCGGTGCGGTGACGTGGTCCTCGAGCTGCATCTCCCACCCCACGTCGATCGTCGGGTTGGCGGCGTCCGCGCGGAAGCCGGAGACCAGGGCGTCGTCGTCGATCGCGGCCAGGAGCCGGGCCGGGTCGCCGACGGCCTGGATCACGTAGGGCTGGGGGTAGGGAACGCCCTGCAGCTGGACGGCGTTGCCCTCGCACTTGATGCCCGTCGTCGAGACCACCCGCTGACCGGCGATCGTGACCGCCCGGGCGCCGCCGCTCCACAGCGCGTTGACGACCGCCTGGATGTCCTGCTGGTGGACGACGAGCCGGTTGAGGTCGAGGTCCGGGTTGCCGGCGCTGACCGCTGCGTCGAGGACCTCGGTGGGGGCGTCGGACAGCGTGATCGACAGCCCGCGGCCGCTGCGGGCCACGAGCCCGGCCGGGTCCTCGAGCTGTGCGATCTTGCGCTGGGCAGCCGTGACCCGGTGCCCGGACACGTCCCGGGTGAGGGCCTCGACCTCGGCGGCCAGCCGGTGCCGGCGTACCTCCAGGGCCTGGTAGTCCTTGGCCTCGGCGTTGACCACGCTGGCCAGGTCCGAGTAGCGGCCCGGGCGCAGGTCGGTGCCGTTGCTGTCGACCGCGGAGGTCGCGAACAGCGCCCCGGAGAGGATGACCACCAGCGGCGTACCGACCCTCCAGGCCCGGCCGCGGCCGGTCACGTGGGCACCCGTCATACTGACTAGGTTAGGTCGCCGCGACCAGACCATCGACACAGGAGCACCGACGTGGCCAAGCAGTCCCGCCTGCCGAAGTTGAAGAAGGGCCCCAACCCCTTCGCCGACCCCGACCGCGGGCCCGTCCTGACCGTCCGCTTCGCGATCGCCCTCGTGCTGATCGCGCTCGGCATCGCCTGGGTGATCTACACCTACTGGGGCATCCGCCCGCACGACGGCTGGGGTGCCCTCGACATCAAGACCGGCAAGGCCGAGCCCACCGGCGGTCCGTCGTTCCTGGGTGACCTGGAGAAGTGGAACTACCTGATCGGCTTCGCGCTGTTCTTCCTCGGCCTCGTCGTCTCCGCCCACCCGAAGACCCCGCTGGGCCGTGGCCGCGGCGTCGTCGCGGGCATGCTCGGCTGCTTCCTGGTCGGCCTGGTCTGGATCTGCTGCTACTACATCTTCCTGACCGGCAACAGCCCGAAGGACCTGCCGATCTTCAACGACCTCGCCCAGAAGAACCTGTTCGTCGGCATCGCCTTCATGGCGGTCGGCTTCACCTTCGCCACGCGCTGGGAGTAGACGCCCGTACGACGCAGAGGCGGCCACCGATCACGGTGGCCGCCTCTGCGTTTTCCCCAGGGTTGTTCACACCTGGGGAGAATGACATCGGTGTAACTCATCCACATCGGTGGAGAAGCCTGGGGAAAACTAGACCATCGTCATCCCCAGCGCGGCGGCGCCGAGCAGCAGCGCCGCGATGCCGCCGAGCGCGGCCCACTGGATCACGATCCGGTTCTGCCGCGGGGCGTAGACGAGCGCGGCGGTGACGATCGCGCCCCCGATGAATCCACCGAGATGGCCCTGCCAGGAGACGTGGGCCAGCGTGAAGCTGAGCACCGCGTTGAGGCCGATCCACAACCACAGGCTGCTCAGGTCCGCCTTGACCCGCGTGCCGATCACGACCAGCGCCGCCATCAGGCCGAAGACCGCGCCAGAAGCGCCGACCGTGGAAACCGCCGGATCGGCGAGCCACAGGACGGCGACCGACCCCGCGAGAGCGGACAGCAGGTAGAGGGCGACGTAGCGGGCCCGGCCGAGCACCTGCTCGAGCTGCGGGCCGAGCACCCACAGGGCGTACATGTTGAAGCCGATGTGCAGGATCTCCACGTGGGTGAAGGTGCTGGTGATCAGCTCCCACGGGGCGTGCGCGATGCCCGTCTCCCACTGCCCGTTCGGCAGTTGCTCGCACACCCGCCGGTCCGCGATGGCGGGGTAGGCGGGACAGGTCCCCGCCGGGGCCAGCGCGAAGTGCTGGTAGATCCAGCTGCCGTAGCGGCCCGTGGCCTGGATGACCAGCCACACGACGGCGTTGATGCCGATCAGCACCATGGTGACCGCGCCGGGCTTCTCCGGCACCAGCCCGCCGTACGCCGTGCGCCCGCTGCGGGTGGTCTTGCGACCCTCCTTCACGCAGTCGGGGCACTGGAAGCCGACCGCGGCGTCGCGCATGCAGTCCGGGCAGATCGCCTTGTCGCAGCGCTGGCAGCGGATGTGCGTCTCACGGCCGGGATGGCGGTAACAGGTCGGCACCCCGGCCGGAGACTGCGACATCAGTCGTTGATCTCGACCGAGTTGATGACGATGTCCTCGACCGGGCGGTCGCCGGGGCGGGTGGGGGTCTTGCCGATGGCGTCGACGACGTCGCGCGAGGCCTGGTCCGCGACCTCGCCGAAGATCGTGTGCTTGAAGTTCAGCCACGTCGTCGGGGCGACGGTGATGAAGAACTGCGAGCCGTTGGTGCCCGGCCCGGCGTTGGCCATGGCGAGCAGGTAGGGCTTGTCGAAGGTGAGCTCGGGGTGCGGCTCGTCCTTGAACTGGTAGCCCGGGCCGCCGGTGCCGGTGCCCTGCGGGCAGCCGCCCTGGAGCATGAAGCCGTCGATGACGCGGTGGAAGATGAGGCCGTCGTAGAACGGCTCGCCCGGCGCCTTGGCCGAGTTCGCCTTCTCGCCCTTGGCGAGACCGACGAAGTTCGCGACCGTCTCCGGAGCGTGGTTCGGGAACAGGTTGATCGTGATGTCGCCCTTGTTCGTGTGCAGGATCGCCTGCGGCTCAGCCATGTCGAGTGGTCCTCACGTTGGATCTGTGGTGGCCCGGATCCGGGTCGGATCGATCCTACGGTGACCCGGGTTGGGTGGACGTGATGGGATGAGCCCCGTACGACGACTTCGCGGCCGGCCCCACTCGGGGGCGCCGGCCGCCTGTGGAAAGGACGTCCTGATGTTGAAGAAGCTGCTGCTCCTCGGAGCGCTCGGTGCGATCGCCGTGGGCATCGCGAAGAAGCTCCAGGCGGGTGCCGCCGCCGACGGAGGCGGGTGGCAGTCGTCGTACGACCCGGCGCCGGCGCCGGTGCCCCCCGCGCCGACGGCCTCCACGCCGCCGCAGGACACCGCTGCCAAGGCGGCCGCCGAGGCGCCCGACGACGTCCCGCCGCCGCCGGTCGACATCCCGCCGGCCAAGACGCCGGTCGACCCGCTGACCGACCCCCTCCCGGAGGAGGAGGTCTGAACAGGACTCAGGCGGTCGCTGCGGCGAACAGCTCGGGGTTCTCGGCCTTGTAGCGCTGGGAGACCTTGTGCTCCACCACGAACATCAGGCCCGGGATCACACCGGCGATGATGACCGTCGCGATGTAGCCCAGCGACCAGCCTGCCCTGCGGGTGAACGGCACGGCCACCACCAGGTAGGCCATGTAGAAGTAGCCGTGGATCATCCACAGCCACCACAGGTCAGGCACGCCGCTGTCGATCTTGTGCGCGATGAAGTCGATCGTCGCGGCGAGGAGGAACACACCGACCGTGATCGCGAGGATCCGGTAGGCGGGGAAGAGCTTCGTCACGACCCCGAGGCTACGTGGTCGTCGGTTGCCGCCTCGTCGTCGGCATCCTCCGGAACCCGCTCGGCCGTGGTCTCGCGCACATGCTTGAACCACATGAAGATCGCGAACCCGGCGAAGAACCACCACTCGAAGGCGTAGAGCAGGTTGCGCAGCGCCGTCGACGCCCCTACCGAGGGCAGCTGGCTGAGCGTGGCCGCCTCGAGGCCCGCATCGGGGTGCTTGGCGATCACGTAGCCGCCGTACAGGTCCTGTCGGACGCGTTGGGCGATCGAGGAGATCTGCAGCTGCGGCAGGACGGCGTCGTGCGGGTTCGCGTCGGGGGTGTCGCTGCTCTCCGGCGGCTGCAGCCAGCCGGTGACCTCCGCGGTCTTCGCGGGCGGAGCGGGCACGGCCGACGGCCGGGTCCCTGCCGGCACCCACCCCCGCACCACCGGTACGGCGGGTGCGCCCGGCCCGCCGTTGGTCAGCGGGGTGACCACCCACAGGCCCGCGCGGCCGCGGTCGTCGCGGCGGTCCTGGACCAGCATCGTGGCCGACGTCAGCCACGTCCCGCGCACGTCGACCGGCTGCCCGACCCCGTCGCCGGGGAAGGGCGCGTCATGGCCGAGCACCTGGTCGATCGGCACCGGGATGGCGTTGGTGAGGTCGCGCTGCTCGGCGACGCGGTGCTGGTGCCACACGTCGTACTGCCAGTAGCCGAGGCCACCCGCGGCCGTCACGGCCAGCACGACCAGGAGGTGGGCGCCCCACAGCCTCGGACTCCACCACCTCACCACCCCACCAGGGTAGGCGGCCGGCCCTCAGGCCAGCGCGGCGGCCAGCTCCTCGGTCGTGGTGACGATGGACGAGGCGCCGGCGTGCTCCAGCTCCCCGTCCAGGGCGTAGCCCCAGCGCACCCCGACGCAGTCGATCCCGTGCGTGCGGGCGCCGTGCACGTCGTGCAGCCGGTCACCCACCATCAGGACGGTCGCCGGGTCGGGCCGGCCCAGCCGTTCCAGCACGCGGTCGATGACCAGCGCCTTGGTCCCGAGGGAGCCGTCCAGCTCGTCCCCACCCATGGTCGCGAACAGGTCGGCCAGGCCGTGGTGCGTGAGGATCTCCCGCACGTGGACCTCGGGCTTGCTGGAGGCGACCGCGAGCGTCACCCCGTCGGCGCCCAGCTGCTCGAGGAGGGCGGGGATGCCGGCGTACACGGGAGCGTCGAGCATCGCGGTCGTGTAGCGCTCGCGGTAGCTGGCGATCACGGGCAGCACCAGCTCCTCGCCGATCAGCGGCGGCAGCGACTCGTAGAACGGCGGTCCGAGGAGTGCCCGGGCGGCGGCCGGAGCGAGCGGCGCGATGCCGTGCACGCCGAAGGCATGGGCCAGCGAGCTCAGGATCGGCTCCGCGGAGTCGGTGAGGGTGCCGTCGAGGTCGAAGAGCACGTACGTCGGTCGCACCCCCGCATCCTCGCATCGTGGGAGGATCGGCCCGTGCCGATCCACCACCTCAACTGCGGGACGATGAACCCGCCGGTCGTGCCACCGATGGTGGCCCACGTCTTCCTGGTCGAGAGGGCCGAGGGACTGCTGCTGGTCGACACCGGTTTCGGGACCGGCGACATCGCGAACCCCCGGCGCCTCGGCGCCCCCTTCCGGCTGGTGACCCAGGCCGCCCTCGACCCCGCGGAGACGGCGCTGGCCCAGGTGCAGCGACTCGGCCACCGGGCCGAGGACGTCACCGACATCGCCGTGACCCACCTGGACCTCGACCACGCCGGAGGGCTGGGCGACTTCCCGAACGCGCGCGTGCACCTGCACGCGAGCGAGCTGGCCGCCGCCCGGCACCCGAGCGCGCGCGAGAAGGCGCGCTACATCCAGGCGCAGTGGGCGCACGGCCCGCAGTGGGTCGAGCACCGCGAGGGCGGCGACGACTGGTTCGGCTTCGCCTCGGCGACCGTCCTCGGCGACGACGTGGTGCTGATACCGCTGCACGGTCACACCCGCGGCCACAGCGGGATCGCCGTACGCCGTGAGGACGGGTCGTGGCTGCTGCACGCGGGCGACGCGTTCTTCAACACCCACCAGATGGACCCCACGCCGTCGTGCCCGACCTCGCTCGCCGCGTTCCAGCGGCTGATGGCGATGGACAACCCGGCCCGGATCGCCAACGTGGAGCGCCTGCACGACCTGGCGAACGGCCATCCCGAGGTCACCGTCGTGTGCGCCCACGACAAGGCGATGTACGACGCCCTCGCGGGCTGACCGGCTCGCCCTACTCGGCGCAGACCGCGAACGGCAGCTTCTGCCGCTCGGCGAGCTGGACCGCCACGGGCGGCCGGCTGACCTGGTACCCGAGCCGGCCGGTCGACGGGTCGGCCACGCCCTGGGCGTAGCCGGTGCCGAAGTCCGGCTTGACCGCGGGCAGCACACCGGCCAGCCGGAGTCGCGCGAACAGGTCGTCGCGGTCCTCCCCGAGGGTGACCGTCGCGAGCTCGCCGCCGAAGGCGATCGCGAAGCCGTCGAGCGGCTCCAGCTGGTCGACCATCTGCTTCGACCCGCTGGCCAGCTGCGTCGACGTACCGGCACCGAAGACGCTGTCGAGGCCGAGGCACCCGCGTTGGACGTACGTCGCGTCCGCCGGCCGCCCGACGAGTGCCACCAGCGCGGCGTCGTGGCCCCAGGAGTCGGCGCCCGCCGGAGGGGTCGCGGAGGTGACGAGGTGGTCGGCCTGGTCGACGACCGCGCCCTTGAGCACGCCGACCTTCGCCTGCACCGCGCGGGCTACCTGCGACATCGACAGGTTCTCGCGGAAGGACATGATCCACCCGTTCTGCCCGCCGCCGGAGTACGTCGCCTCCCAGGTCACGTCGTCGGCGCCGAACCCGAACCGGCGCCGCAGCTGGGCGTCCGCGGGGTGCAGCAGGCCGGGGGACAGCGCCGCCGTCGTGGGCAGCTCACGCCAGAACCGGGCGCGGTCGGCGGCGGAGGAGTGGCCGGTCAGCTCGCCGAACCCGAGGGTGAGCCGCACCTGCGAGAAGTCGGTCAGCTCCAGCCGGGTGGCAGCGGCCGGCACGAGGGGCAGCACGGCCGAGGACGGGTCGAGCGTCCCGTCGTACGACTCGATGACGGTGGCCGTGTTCGGCTCCGTCTGGTAGACGGGCGGGTGTGCCGTGCTGCAGGCGCTCAGCAGGCACGCCGCGAGCAGCCCCGCTCCCAGCCCCGCGACCCTCACCCCGCAGATCTTGCCATGCCAGTTTGACCACGCCCGGTCCTGGAGAGGAGTTTCGGTGTCACCGGGATCGCCACCGACGGTCCCGACCTCGGGCAGACAGGGCGACATCATGGGCAGCAACGGCTCGGTCGGCATGGACGTGACCGGCCTGCACTCGACCGGCACCACCATGGCGGGACGCAGCGGCACCGCGCAGGTGCACGCCAACGGCGTCAAGACCGGCGTCGACGACGCGGCAGGCGTCGCGGGTCACCCGCTGGTGAAGGCTGCCCTCTCCGCCTTGCTCGACGAGCACATCCTCGACCCGGCCATCAAGCTCCCGGGCCTGGTCGGTGGCGGCGGCGAGCACGTCGCCAACCTGGCGGCGACCGGCCGCAGCTCCGACGAGGAGGGTGCTCGGGACGTGAAGGCGCACGCCGACGGCACCGACTCCCACGCGACCACCCTGAGCCGCAGCATCAACAACCCCGCCTGACGTACGCCGCCGGCTGCCCCGCTCCGATGCCGGCCCGGATCAGTTCGAGGAGTAGTGGCAGATTTTCTTGAGCACGGCGTACGCGACCTGTGACTGCTTGACCGCGTGGTTGAGCTGCTTCTGGCTGTGCGCCGCGATCGATCGCGACACCAGGCCGAAGGCGGTCGAGGTGTCCGACACCGCCTTGCGCAGCCGGTAGTCGGCGGTCATCGCCTGCTGGTTCATGTACGCCGTCTCGGTCGCCAGCCGCGTGGCGATGGTGTCGTCGAACGGGTGCTTCGTCGGAGACCAGCGCGCGGTGTCGGCCGCGATGTGCGACAGGATCGCCTGGACGTTGGCGCACGGCCGGATGTCGGCATTGGGGACCGGGAGCTCCGTAGAGGCGGCGGCCGGCAGCGAACCCACGGGCGGCGACACCGCCGCCTGGTGGGCCGACGAGCCGCTACCGCACGAGGAGACCAGCGCGGCCGTCAGCACGACTGCGGGTACGAGACCCCTGCGCAGCTGACCCTGGTGGAACGAACAACCCCTTGTCGTCACGACCACCACGGTGCACCGACGAGGTTGGAGAAACCTTGGGCCAGGACGCCGGCCCGCGGTCTCATCGCGTGGAGCCTAGGGGACTCGAACCCCTAACCCCCTGCTTGCAAAGCAGGTGCGCTACCAATTGCGCCAAGGCCCCGGAGGGTGGTGCGGCTCCTCAGGGGAGCTGGTCGGTGGCCTCGGCCCAGAGGGCCTTCTCCGCCTTGCTCTCCTGGAGCTTCTTGCGGGCGAGCACCGCGCCGGCTGCGGCCAGCACCGCGAGGGTGAGCTTCTTGACCATTGCGCTGCCTCCTGCTGTTGAAAAGCCCCGGCCGCAGTGACTGCGTCCAGGGCTTGTCCCGTGGGCCTAAGAGGACTTGAACCTCTGACCCCCACATTATCAGTGTGGTGCTCTAACCGTCTGAGCTATAGGCCCGGGTGGCGAGAGGATCGGGGTGGAAGCCCCCTCTTCTCAAGCCGAGGTGGAACGTTACCCGACCCGAGGGCGTACGCCGAAATCGGGGCTCAGGCCTGGTCCTCGGCCAGCGTGACCTCGACCCCTCCGACCAGGGCGGCCGCCATGTTGTACAGGAAAGCGCCGAGGGTCGCGGCCGCCGTCAGCAGCACGACGTCCAGGGCCGCCACGAGCACCGTGAAGCCCAGCACCCGGCCGGTGCCGAGGTAGTCCTGCACCTGGAAGCTCGAGGAGCTGCCGCTCTGCAGACCGGTGTCGACGGTGTTGTTGATGGAGTCCCAGACGCCGGCGGCACCGAGCACCTCCCAGACCATCGCGACCGCGACGACCGTGGTCACCGCGAACGCGATGGACAGCAGGAAGGAGGTCTTCATGACCGTCCACGGGTCGATCCGGGTGAGCCGGAGCCGCGCGCGCCGCGGCACCCGCGCCGTCGCTGCCGGAGTGGCGGCGGGCGGCGTGATGCCGGGCAGGGACCCCGCGCCCGGGGGCCGGATCGCGGTGTCCTCGACGCGCTCGGTCATCAGTCTCCATCCTCCACAGAGTCACTGTCGGTGGCGCCGTCGGGGGTCGCGGCTCCCTCGATTGTGTCATCCGACCCCAGTTCCGACGATTCAACCGACTCGGTGCCGGGCTCGACGCCCTCCTCGTCGTCGACCTTGGACTCGACCGATCGGGCGACGACGGCGACCGAGTCACCCTTCTTCGGCGTCACGAACTTCACGCCCTGCGTGGAGCGTCCGGTCGGCCGGAAGTCGGCGTTGATGGGCGAGCGGACGACCTGGCCGGAGGTCGTGATCGAGAGGATCTCGTCGCCGTCGACGACGATGAACGCCCCGACCAGCACCCCGCGGGTCTCGTCGGCGAGCTGCATCGCCTTGATGCCGAGTCCGCCACGCGACTGCACCCGGTAGTGCTTGATCTCGGTGCGCTTGGCCATGCCGGCGTCGGTGATGGTGAAGACGTACTGGACGTTGGCGTCGTCCGCCTCGTTGGCGACCTCTTCGTTGGCGACGTCCTCGGCTCGGATCACCGACATCGACAGCAGCGCGTCACCCGCGCGGAACTTCATGCCCGTGACACCACCGGTCGCCCGACCCATGGGCCGCAGCTGGCTCTCATCGGCGGGGAAGCGGATCGACTGGCCCTTCCGCGAGACCAGCAGGATGTGGTCGTCGTCGTCGACCAGCTCGGCACCGATCAGCTCGTCGTCGTTGCGCTTGAAGTTGATGGCGATGACGCCCGCCTGACGGGGGCTGTTGTAGTCGCCCAGCTTGGTCTTCTTGACCAGGCCGCTGCGCGTCGCGAGCACGAGGTACGGCGCCTGCTCGTAGTCGCGGATCGCCAGCACCTGCGCGATCTGCTCGTCCGGCTGGAAGGACAGCAGGCCGGCCACGTGACCGCCCTTCGCGTCGCGCGAGGCCTCCGGGAGGTTGTAGACCTTGGTGCGGTAGACCCGACCTGCGGTGGTGAAGAACAGCAGCCAGTGGTGCGAGGTGGTCGCGATGAAGTGCTCGACGACGTCGTCGCCGCGCAGCGAGGCGCCGCGGACGCCCTTGCCGCCGCGCTTCTGCGTCCGGTACTGGTCGGCACGGGTGCGCTTGGCGTAGCCGCCGCGGGTGATCGAGACGACCTGGTCCTCGTCGGGGATCAGGTCCTCCATCGACAGGTCGCCGTCGGCCGCGATGATCTGGGTCCGCCGGTCGTCGCCGTACTTCTCGACGATCTCGCCGAGCTCGTCGATGACGATCTGCCGCTGGCGCGAGACGTTGGCGAGGATGTCCTTCAGGTCGGCGATCTCGAGCTCGATCTCGGCGAGCTGGTCGATGATCTTCTGCCGCTCCAGGGCCGCCAGCCGGCGCAGCTGCATGTCGAGGATCGCGTTGGCCTGGATCTCGTCGATGTCGAGCAGCTCGATGAGGCCCTGGCGGGCGTCGTCGACCTCGGGGGAGCGCCGGATGAGGGCGATGACCTCGTCGAGCATGTCGAGTGCCTTGACCAGGCCGCGCAGGATGTGGGCGCGCTCCTCGGCCTTCCTCAACCGGAACTCGGTACGCCGGCGGATGACGTCGACCTGGTGCTCGACCCAGTTGCTGATGAACTGGTCGATGGTCAGCGTGCGCGGGACGCCGTCGACCAGCGCCAGCATGTTGGCGCTGAAGTTGGTCTGCAGCTCGGTGTGCTTGAGCAGGTTGTTGAGCACCACGCGGGCCACCGCGTCGCGCTTGAGCACGACCACGATGCGCTGACCCACGCGCGAGGAGGTCTCGTTGCGCACGTCCGCGATGCCCTGGACCTTGCCCGCGTCGGCGAGCTCGGCGATCTTCACCAGCAGGTTGTCGGGGTTGACCATGTAGGGCAGGTCGGTGATGACCAGGACGGTCCGGCCGCCCTTGTCCTCGTCGACCTCGATGATCGCGCGCTGGGTGATCGAGCCGCGGCCGGTGCGGTAGGCCTGCTCGATGCCCTCGCGGCCGGTGATCAACGCGCCGTTGGGGAAGTCGGGGCCCTTGATCCGCTCGACGAGCGCGTCCTGCAGCTCCTCGCGCGTCGCGTCCGGGTGCTCCAGCGCCCAGACGGCGCCCTCGGCGACCTCGCGCAGGTTGTGCGGCGGGATGCTGGTGGCCATGCCGACCGCGATGCCGGCCGATCCGTTGACCAGCAGGTTCGGGAACCGCGCCGGCAGGATCGTCGGCTCCTCGGTCTTGCCGTCGTAGTTCGGGGTCATGTCGACGGTGTCCTCGTCGATGTCCCGGACCATCTCCATGGCCAGCGGCGCCATCCGGCACTCGGTGTACCGCATGGCTGCGGCCGGGTCGTTGCCCGGCGAGCCGAAGTTGCCCTGCCCGTTGACCAGCGGGTTGCGCATCACCCACGGCTGCGCGAGGCGGACCAGGGTGTCGTAGATCGCGGTGTCGCCGTGCGGGTGGTAGTTACCCATGACGTCACCGACGACGCGGGCGCACTTGTTGAAGCCGCGGTCGGGGCGGTAGCCACCGTCGTACATCGCGTAGAGCACGCGGCGGTGCACCGGCTTGAGGCCGTCCCGCACGTCGGGCAGCGCGCGGCCGACGATGACGGCCATCGCGTAGTCGATGTAGGAGCGCTTCATCGACTCCTGGAGGTCGATCGGCTGGATGCGGCCTCCGCCGCCCTCGCCACCCAGGTTGGTCTGCGTCTCAGTCACGATTGCTCTCTCTGGTGTCGTCTATCGAAATCTAAGATCAGTACTAGATGCTCAGATATCGAGGAATCGGACGTCCTTGGCGTTGCGCTGGATGAACGAGCGCCGCTGGTCGACGTCCTCACCCATCAGGATCGAGAAGATCTCGTCGGCCTGCGCCGCGTCCTCCAGCGTCACCTGCAGCAGCACCCGCTGGTCGGGATCGAGCGTGGTCTCCCACAGCTCGTCGGCGTTCATCTCGCCCAGACCCTTGTACCGCTGGATCGGGGCCTCCTTCGGCAGCTTCTTGCCCTGCGCCAGGCCGTCGGCCAGGACGGCGTCGCGCTCGGCGTCGGAGTAGACGTACTCGTGCTCGGCGGGCTTGTTCCACTTGATCCGGTACAGCGGCGGCTGGGCCAGGTAGACGTGGCCGTGCTCGATGAGCGGGCGCATGAACCGGAACAGCAGCGTCAGCAGCAGGGTGTTGATGTGGTGGCCGTCGACATCGGCGTCGGCCATGAGCACGATCTTGTGGTAGCGCAGCTTGGCGAGGTCGAACTCCTCGTGCACGCCGGTGCCGAGCGCCGAGATGATCGCCTGGACCTCTTGGTTGGCCAGCACCTTGTCGATGCGCGCCTTCTCGACGTTGAGGATCTTGCCGCGGATCGGGAGGATCGCCTGGATCCGGTTCTCGCGGCCCATGACCGCCGAGCCGCCCGCGGAGTCACCCTCGACGATGAAGACCTCGCACTCCTCCGGGTTGCGCGAGCTGCAGTCGCGCAGCTTGCCCGGGAGACCGCCACCGCCGAGCAGGCCCTTGCGGTTGCGCGCCAGGTCGCGCGCCTTGCGCGCGGCGATGCGGGCGGTCGCGGCGGCCTGCGCCTTGCGGATGATCTCCTTGCCCTCGCTCGGGTTCTGCTCGAGCCAGGCGCCGAGCTGGTCGTTGACGACCGACTGGACGAAGCCCTTGGCCTCGGTGTTGCCGAGCTTGGCCTTGGTCTGGCCCTCGAACTGCGGGTTGGAGATCTTGAGGCTGATGATCGCGGTCAGACCCTCACGGATGTCGTCACCCGTGAGCCGGTCCTCCTTCTTCTTGATCAGGCCCCAGTCCTCGCCGGCCTTGTTCATCAGCGAGGTGAGCGCGGCGCGGAAGCCCTCCTCGTGGGTGCCGCCCTCGGGGGTGTTGATCGTGTTGGCGAAGGTGTGGACGCTCTCGTTGTACGACGAGATCTGCCACTGCATCGCGAGCTCGAGGCTCATCGGGTTCGGGGCCGCGTCACCGGTCTCGGCCTCGAAGGCGATGACGGTGCTGATCGGCTGCTTGCGCCGGTTGAGGAACTCGACATAGTCGGCGAGACCCCTGTTGTACTGGAAGACCTGCTCGACGACCCGCTCGCCACCCTCGCCGGCCGCCGCGTGCAGCTCGTCGGCCCCGTCGGTGTCGTGCTCGATGCTGATGTCCTCGATCGCGTCGGCGAGCACGCCCGCGTCGGGCCGCTCGTCGCGCAGCACGATCCGCAGACCCTTGTTCAGGAACGCCATCTCCCGGAAGCGGGTGGTGATGGTCTCCAGGGAGTACGTCGTGGTCTCGAAGATGTCGGGGGAGGCGAACCAGGTCACGGTCGTGCCGGTGCCCTCACCCTCCTCCAGCGGGCGCACCTGCCGCAGCGGGTAGTCCGGTACGCCGAGGTGGAACTCCTGCTCCCACAGGTGCCCGCGGTTCTTGATCTCCAGCTTCAGCGAGGTGGAGAGCGCGTTGACGACCGAGGAGCCGACGCCGTGCAGACCGCCGGACACCTTGTAGCCGCCGCCGCCGAACTTGCCGCCCGCGTGCAGCACGGTGAGGGCCAGCGTCGCGGCCGGCAGCTCCTGGCCGGGGGCGGTGTCGGTCGGGATGCCGCGACCGTTGTCGACGACGCTCACCGAGCCGTCGGCGTTGAGGGTGACCAGGATCGTGTCGCAGTAGCCGGCGAGGGCCTCGTCGACCGCGTTGTCCACGATCTCCCAGATCAGGTGGTGCAGGCCGCGCTCGCCGGTGGAGCCGATGTACATGCCGGGGCGCTTGCGGACGGCTTCGAGGCCCTCGAGCACCTGGATCATCGAGGCGTCGTACTCGCCCTCGACCGGAGTCGGCTTCGACTGCTCTTCGGACACTACGACCCCTTTTGCTGTGACATGACGAAGGCCGATGTCTGAACGCCCGGGATCCCCGTCGCGGCGTCGGCTCGGCCTTGTGTCCATGATACCGGCTCCAGGGCGCCTGGACACGTCGTACACCCGGCAACCGGGGAGGACTCTGCGGCTCAGCGGTGCCTCAGTGGCCCAGAACCGCCCACAGCAGCCGCGATCAGGGGGGCCGATGGGCACCGATATGGGCGCAGGGGCTGTTCGGGGCCCAGATCTGCGCTCCTGCGGCTCCTCATCCGTAGGTGTCGCGCGGTCCCCGGCCCTTGACGCTCTTCAGCCCGTGCTTCCAGCTCGGCGCGTTCGGGGCGAGCACCTCGACGACGGTCACCGTGCCGTCCCCGAGCTCCTCGTTCAGGCGGCGCACCAGGGTCGTGACGAGCAGCTTGAGCTGGGTCGCCCATGCCGTGGAGTGCGCCCGCACCACGAGGACGCCATCGACCAGGCTCTCCGGCGTGGAGTGCGCCCCGATCTCCTCGCCGACCAGCTCCGGCCAGCGGGCGAACACCCCGCGGACCTTCAGGTCCAGGGCCCAGCCGCGGTCACCGATGATCCGGTCGACCTCGGTGGAGAGGGTCTGCGGGTCGCGCCCGTCGGGGTGGGCTCCGCTGAGCTGCGCCTCGTTGGCGCGCAGGCGGCGCGGCCTCCACCCGTCGCTGGTACGCCGCGGCCGCTTCGGAACGTCGCCGGACGCCCCCATCGCACCTCGCAGCAGCGACCGTGCCAGGTCCAGGCCGTCCGGCCGGTGCGGCTCCTCGTCCGGGTCGGGGGAGTCCGGCTCGTCAGTCACGGGTGACCTCGCCTCCCGCCACGCGGTACGTCGCCCCGCTCAGCTCAGCGGGTACGTCGCCGTCAACCGCCGCGGTGACCAGCACCTGCTCGGCTCCCGCGACGAGCGCCGCGAGCTGCGAGCGTCGCTCGCTGTCCAGCTCCGCGAACACGTCGTCCAGGACGAGGATCGGGTCGTCGCCATCGGAGCGCAGCAGGTCGTAGGACGCCAGCCGCAGGGCCAGCGCGAACGACCACGACTCGCCGTGCGACGCGTAGCCCTTGACCGGCATCCGCGCGTCGTCACCCGGTCCGAGGGTCAGCTCCAGCTCATCGCGGTGCGGACCCACCAGGGTCAGGCCGCGGTCGATCTCGTCGCGCTGGCGGCGGGCCAGCTCCTCGGCGTACGCCACTCGGATGTCGGGCAGCTCCGGGATCCACGCCGTCACCGGCACGCTCGCGCGGTAGGCGATCCGGGCGTCGTCGCGCGACGCTCCGCGAGCCACGGCCTCGTACGCCTTCCCCAGGTACGGCGCCAGGTCGGCCGCCAGCCGCATCCGTGCGTCCAGCAGCTCGCTGCCGACGGCAACGAGCTGGTCGTCCCACACCGACAGCGTGGCGAGCGCGGCGTCGCGGGCGGAGCCGCGGGCGGCGTACAGGGTCTTGAGGAGGCTGTTGCGCTGCTTGAGCACCCGCTCGAAGTCGGCCTTCACGCCGGCCAGGCGCGGCGCACGCAGCACCAGCAGGTCGTCGAGGAACCGCCGTCGCTCGGACGGATCGCCCTTGACCAGCGCGAGGTCCTCGGGGCTGAACACGACGGTGCGCACGATGCCGACGAGCTCGCGGGCGCGGGGGAGCGTCGCCCGGTTGATCCGGGCACGGTTGGCGCGGCCCGGGTTGAGCTCGACCTCGAGGATCGCGGTCCGGCCGTCCTTCACCACCGCGGCGCGCACGACGGCCTGGTCGGCGCCCACCCGGATGAGCGGTGCGTCGCTGGCGACCCGGTGCGAGCCGAGCCGCGACAGGTAGTCGATCGCCTCGACCAGGTTGGTCTTGCCCTGCCCGTTGCGACCGACGAACGCCGTGACCCCGGGCTCGAGGGCGAGCTCCAGGTCGGCGTACGAGCGGAACTCGTGGAGGGTCAGGTGCGAGACGTGCACCCGACCATCATCCCCCTGCTCACTCCTTGACGACCGCGTGCCCGCCGAAGCCGTTGCGCATCGCCGCGATCGCCTTCATCGCGTAGTCGTCCTCCTGGCGGGAGACGAAGCGGGCGAACAGGCTCGCCGAGATCGCCGGCATCGGTACGGCGTTCTCGATCGCCGCCTCGACGGTCCACCGGCCCTCGCCGGAGTCCTCCGCCCAGCCCCTGATCTTCTCGAGGTGCTCGTCGGCGCGCAGCTGGTCGACCAGCAGGTCCAGCAGCCAGCTCCGCACGACGGTGCCCGTCCGCCACGAGGCGAAGATCTCGGGCACGTTGTCGACGATGTCGACCTTGTCGAGCAGCTCCCAGCCCTCGGCGTACGCCTGCATCATGGCGTACTCGATGCCGTTGTGGACCATCTTGGCGAAGTGGCCCGCGCCGGGCGTCTCGCCGCAGTGGACGAGGCCGTCCTCGGTGCCGGTCGGCTTCAGCGCCTCGAAGAACGGCATCACCTTGGCCGCGTCGTCGGTCTTGCCGCCGTACATCAGCGCATAGCCGTTCTCCAGGCCCCACACGCCGCCAGAGACGCCGCAGTCGACGAAGCCGATGCCCCTCTCGGCGAGCGACGCGGCGTTGACGGCGTCGTCGGTGTACTTGGAGTTGCCGCCGTCCACGACGAGGTCACCCTCGCCGAGGAGCTCCTTGAGCTCCGCGATCGTCGAGCGGGTCGGGTCACCGGCCGGCACCATGACCCACACGACCTTCGGGCTCGGCAACTTCTCGACGAGCTCCTGGAGGCTCCCGACGTCGCTCACCTCCGGGTTGCGGTCGTACCCGACCACCTCCAGGCCCGCGTTGCGGATCCGGGTGCGCATGTTGCCACCCATCTTGCCGAGACCGATGAGACCGAGAGTGGGCACGAGCCCTCCTTCGTCGCGAGGGGTGGATGCGATGCCGACGACGCTACGCCAGCTACGAAAGCAGGCGTCGCGGCATCAGCAGGTAGCGGAAGCTGCCGCCGTCGTCGTCCTCGTCGGTGCCGCTGATGACGACGGGCTTGGACGACTGGGTGAACGCCAGCTCGACGACCGGTGCGTCGATCGCGGTGAGACCGTCGAGCAGGTACTGCGGGCTGAAGCCGGTGGTCAGGTCCTCGCCCTCGATCTCCGCGGGCACCGACTCCGAGGCCTGCGCCTGGTCACCGCTCCCGGCGTCGAGGGTGAGCGAGCCGTCCTGGAAGGCGAGCTGCACGGCGGCGTTGCGCTCGGCCACGAGGGCCACCCGCTTGACCGACTCGACCAGCGCGGCCTTGTCGATCTTCGCGGTGGTGAGCCGCTCGGTCGGGAACAGGCCGCGCACCTTCGGGAACTCCCCGTCGAGCAGGCGTGTCGTGGTGCTCCGGGTGCCGCCCGCACCGGTGCCCTCGAAGCCGATCAGGCCGTCGCCCACGCCGCTGCCGGCGAGCGCGATGGTGATCTCGGCACCCGCCGTGAGCGACTTGGCGGTGTCCGCGAGGACCTTGGCCGGCACCAGCGCGGCGAGCGAGGCGTCCGGAGTCCCCGGGTTCCAGGTGAGCTCGCGCAGGGAGAGGCGGAAGCGGTCGGTCGCGAGGAGCGAGATGGTGTCGCCCTCGATCTCGAGCCGTACGCCGGTGAGCACGGGGAGCATCTCGTCGCGGCCGGCAGCTGTCACGGCCTGGGCCACGGCGTGGGCGAAGGTGTCGCTCGGGACGGTGCCGCTGGCGGAGGGCATCTCGGGAATCGTCGGGTAGTCCTCGACCGGCAGCGTCTGCAGCGAGAAGCGGGAGGAACCACAGGTCAGCGAGACCCGAGCGCCGTCGAGCGCGAGGTCGACCGGCTTGGCCGGGAGGCTGCGACAGATGTCGGCGAGCAGCCGGCCGCTCACCAGCACGCGACCCTCGTCGCTGACCTCCGCGGCCAGGGTCGCCCGCGCGGACGTCTCGTAGTCGAAGGTCGACAGCACGAGTCCGTCGTCACTGGCCTCGATGAGCAGCCCGGCCAGCACCGGCATGCTCGGCTTGACCGGCAGCGTGCGCGCGGCCCAGGCGACGGCGTCGGCGAGGACGTCGCGATCGACTCGGAACTTCACGTGGGTCTACCTCCGCTAGAAGTGGGATTGCATCCTGTCACGTCGTGCAACCGGTGTGGTGGCGGCGGTCGTGTTCCACAGGCAAGGGCCCCGGAGAAGTTCCACGGGGAATCGGATGCATACGTGGGTAGGTAGTTGTCATAGGGCCGGTGGAAACTGTGGAGAACTGGCGTTTTCCCAGGTCAGAGGACCAGTCGACGGTGGATCGAGCTGTGGACGACGCCGAGGACGTCAAGGTTCGGATGTGGACCCGTCGGTGCCTGGGGACCACCTGCCCGGTGCCTCCACGGAATCCTCCCCGTGTAGTTCGCACCATTTCCGCAGAGTTGTCCACAGGCGTGGATCGTCGCGCTCAGCCCTGGCGGGCTGTCATCTTGATCCGGTTGGTGAGCTCGCTGACCTGGTTGAACACGGCCCGGCGCTCGCCGAGGAGCTGGTTGATCTTCCGCTCGGCGTACATGACGGTGGTGTGGTCGCGTCCTCCGAAGTGCTTGCCGATGCGCGGCAGCGAGTCGTTGGTGAGCTCACGGCACAGGTGCATCGCGATCTGGCGCGCCATGACCAGGTGCCGTCCGCGGCTGGGGCCGGTGATCTCGTCGATGCTCAGGCCGAAGTAGTTCGCGGTCTGGGCGATGATCAGGCCGGCGGTGATCTCCGGCTCGCCGCCCTCGGGGATGAGGTCCTTGAGGACGATCTCGGCGAGCGTCATGTCAACGTCCTGGCGGTTCAGGTTCGCGAAGGCGGTGACCCGGATCAGCGCGCCCTCGAGCTCGCGGATGTTCGTCTGGATCTTGCTGGCGATGAACTCGAGCACGTCGGAGGGGGCCGTGAGCCGGTCCATCGCCGCCTTCTTGCGCAGGATGGCGATGCGGGTCTCGAGGTCCGGCGGCTGGACGTCGGTGATCAGGCCCCACTCGAACCGGTTGCGGAGCCGGTCCTCGAGCGCCTCGAGCCGCTTCGGGCTGCGGTCGGACGTGAGCACGATCTGCTTGTTGGCGTTGTGCAGCGCGTTGAAGGTGTGGAAGAACTCCTCCTGCGTCTGCTCCTTGCCCTCGAGGAACTGGATGTCGTCGATGAGCAGGACGTCGACGTCGCGGTACTTGCGCTTGAAGCGGTCGGGTCGGTCGTCGCGGATCGAGTTGATGAACTCGTTGGTGAACTCCTCCGAGCTCACGTACCGCACCTTGGACCCGGCGTAGATGGTGCGGACGTAGTGGCCGATGGCGTGCAGCAGGTGCGTCTTGCCCAGGCCGGACTCGCCGTAGACGAGCAGCGGGTTGTAGCTGCGGCCCGGCGCCTCGGACACGGCCACGGCGGCCGCGTGCGGGAAGCGGTTGGACGACCCGATGACGAAGGTGTCGAAGGTGTACTTCGGGTTGAGCCGGGACTCGCCGGGCTGGGTGGCCGCCGGCTGGGTGGGGATGTCCTCGGTGAGGGTCGACAGGTCGACAGGTCGATTTGTCGACAAGTCGGCAAGTCGATCCTCGGGCGACATCAGTGGCTCGTCGGCCGTCGCCGCCACGTCCGGTACGACGGGTCCGCGGGCGTCGACGGACTCGTCGAGGTGCTCCAGGGACGTGTCGACGGTGACCGCGAGCTGGATCTCGTGGCCGAAGCGTTCGCTGAGCGCACCCTCGAGCTCGGTGCGGTGCCGACCCTCGAGGCGCTTGCGGGTGAAGTCGTCGGGGACCGCGACGATCGCGGTCGTGCCGTGCAGGTGCACGGCCTTGCTCGAGCGCAGCCAGGCGCGCTGGCTGACCTGCAGCTCGGCGACCACGGCGCGCCACTCGGTCTCGAGCCGATCCTCGGCCTGGGTTGCCCCGGGGTTCTGGTCCGCCTGGTCGTCGCCGGTCCCGGTCACATCCACCCTCTCGCCCTGGTCCACAAGTTTGTCCACAGGTTGTGGACTGCGCCGTACCCCCCGTTGGATCGGCGCGACCCGAGACCGGCCGACCATTCCCCGTTCGACTGTTTCTGCAGGTCAGACCCTATTTTCTGGTCTGATCTCCGGGTCTCGCGACCGGTCGGGATCGGGTTCTGCTCGGTCCGGAGGGGAAACCCGGATTGGACGAACCTAGCCACAAGGGCAGGGGCGGATCAACCCGCTATCCACAGGTTCTGCCACAACCTGGTGCGACACAGTGTCGCGGTCACGGAGGGGACGTGTCGTCGGTTTGACCCGATCTCTGCTCCGCGCGTACCGTTGGGCGGTCATTCGGTGTCGACCGCTGCCGCATGTCCACGGTGAGTCATCTCGTTCGTTCGAGGCTCGGCGTGGCTGCGCGGTGGCGGCCGACCGGACGCGTCGACGGAAGAGTACGACGCGCCATCCGCATGGCCCTTCCCGACACACCTTCGAGAGGTCAGACGTGAGCAAGCGGACGTACCAGCCGAACAACCGCCGTCGTAACAAGACGCACGGCTTCCGCCTTCGGATGCGCACCCGTGCGGGCCGCGCCATCCTGGCGAACCGCCGCCGGAAGGGCCGCAAGGACCTGGCGGTCTGAGGCCAGTCGGCCTCGGCTGATGCGCCGCCCACGGTTGATCCCGTCGGGCCGGGGCTGACGGTGCTGCCTGCGACCCATCGACTCGTCGACGCCGAGGCGTTCCGGGCCACCACCCGGCACGGTCGGCGCGCGGGCTCCGCGACCCTGGTCACCCACCTGCTCGTCGACGACTCGGTCGGCGGGCAGCTTGGCGTGCGCCCGGCACGGGCCGGCTTCGTCGTGAGCAAGGCCGTGGGGATCTCCGTGGTGCGCTCCCGGGTCAAGCGGCGGTTGCGCCACCTCGTGGCAGAACGGCTCGACCGGCTGCCGGCGGGAGGCGACCTCGTCGTACGGGCGAACCCGCCCGCGGCGCAGGCGTCGTACGCGGAACTCGGCAGCGATCTCGACCGTTGCTTGGATCGGATCCTGACCGCCGAACCCGGAGCGCGAACGTCGTGAGGCACGTCCTGATCGCGCTCCTGCGCGGATATCGCTTCGCGATCAGCCCGATGCTCGGCCAGACGTGCCGCTACTACCCCTCCTGCTCGGCGTACGCCATCGAGGCGATCACCGTGCACGGAGCGATCAAGGGGAGCTGGCTCGCGACCAAGCGCGTCGCGCGGTGCCATCCCTGGACCCCCGGCGGGGTCGACCACGTCCCGCCGCGCAAGCCCGAGCGTGCGTCGGACCGACGCCGTTCCCCGAGCGGCTCCGGCCGCCCGACACACCCTAGGAGCCTTTAGTGGGCGTCATCGGCGACATCGGCCACTTCATCATGGTGCCGCTGTACTACATCGTGTCCGCGGTGCTGGTCGCGTGGCACTGGTTGTTCAGCCTCGTGCTCAACCCGGCCGGCGGTCTCTCGTGGACCCTGGCGATCATCGGACTCACCGTGACGATCCGTGCGGCGCTCATCCCGCTGTTCGTCAAGCAGATCAAGTCCAGTCGGAACATGCAGCTGCTGCAGCCCAAGATGAAGGAGCTGCAGAAGAAGTACGGCCACGACCGTCAGCGCCTCGCCGAGGAGTCGATGAAGCTGTACAAGGAGACGGGCACCAACCCGTTCGCCTCCTGCTTGCCGCTGCTGCTGCAGATGCCGGTCTTCTTCGCGCTCTTCCGCCTGGTCGACCACGCGGCGAAGTCGGGCACGGGCAACGGGTTCCTGAGCGACACCCTCGCCGCCCAGTTCAAGGGCTCCGAGATCTTCGGCAAGATCCCGGTCACCGAGTCCTTCTGGGGCGCGCGCACCTGGGGCCCCACGCCGAACGGCCTGGTCATGGTCGTTGCGCTCGTCCTGTTCATCTGCATGATCGCGACGACCTTCACCACCCAGCGCCAGCTGATGACCAAGAACATGCCGGCCGAGGCGATGAGTGGTCCGTACGCGCAGCAGCAGAAGATGCTGCTCTACGTCCTTCCCTTCGTCTTCGCCATCACCGGCGTGGCCTTCCCGATCGGCGTCGTCCTCTACTGGACCACCTCCAACCTGTGGACGATGGGCCAGCAGTTCTACGTGATCCGGAACAACCCCGCCCCCGGCACGCCCGCCTTCAAGGAGAAGCTGGAGCGGGACAAGGCCAAGGCCGCCAAGCACCCGGAGCGGTACGCGCAGGACCTGGCCCTCGAGGCGGACACCGCGACCGAGACGAGCGAGAGCCGGCCGGCGCAGCGGCAGCAGCCCAAGCGGCAGACCAAGGCACAGCGGAAGAGCGCCGGGAGCGCCAACCGCCCGAACCAGAACAAGAGCAAGGGAGACGCCCAGTGAGCACCGAGATCGAGACCACCGAGCCCGCCGAGCAGCCGGCAGGGTCGCGGGTCGACGCGCTGGAGCGCGAGGGCGACATCGCGGCGGACTACCTCGAGGAGCTGCTCGACATCGCCGACCTCGACGGTGACCTGGACATGGACGTCGAGGCGGACCGCGCGTCGGTGTCCATCGTGGGGGCTGACCTGAGCCAGCTCGTCGGTCGCGACGGCAAGGTGCTCGAGGCGCTGCAGGAGCTGACCCGGTTGGCCGTCTACCGGGAGACCGGTGAGCGCTCGCGCCTCATGCTGGACATCTCCGGCTTCCGTGCCGACAAGCGCGCGCGCCTGACCAAGCTCGGCACCGAGACGGCCGAGAAGGTCATCGCGTCGGGCGAGTCGGTCTCGCTCGAGCCGATGTCGCCGTTCGAGCGGAAGATCGTGCACGACGCCGTGGCGGCGGCCGGTCTCCGGTCGGAGTCGGAGGGCGTGGAGCCGCGGCGGCACGTCGTCGTGCTTCCGGCCGACTGAACCTCCGATCGCCGACGTTTCACGTGAAACACGACAACGACACGGCGGCGGGTGTGCCCGAGCGGCACCCCGCCGCCGTGCGGCATTTCGGCCCCGACCGCCTGCCGCTCATCGATCGGTACGCCGAGCTGCTCTGCACCGAGGGTGTCGTCCGGGGACTCATCGGTCCTCGAGAGGCGCCGCGGATCTGGGACCGGCACCTGCTCAACTCCGTGCTCATGGCACCGGCGCTGCCCGCGGGCGCGCGCGTGGCCGACATCGGCAGCGGCGCCGGCCTGCCCGGGCTGGTGCTCGCGATCGCCCGGCCGGACATCTCCATGACGCTGGTCGAGCCGCTGCTCCGGCGTACGACGTTCCTGGAGGAAGTGGCCACGGAGCTAGGGCTCGACAACGTGCGGGTCGTCCGCGGTCGGGCCGACGCGCTCCATGGCCGGGAGCGGTTCGACGTGGTGACGGCCCGTGCGGTGTCCGCGCTCGGGACGCTGCTGGAGTGGTGCCTGCCTCTGACCGAGCCGACCGGCGCGCTCGCCGTCCTCAAGGGCGAGAGCGCGGCCGAGGAGGTCGCCGCGGCGCAGCCGATCCTGCGACGGTGGGGGTGCGCTCCCCCGGTCATCGAGGTGTACGCCGACGAGGACGACTCGATCGTCCCAGCGCGGCTGGTGAGGGTTACGGCCGCTGATCCGACACGGGTATCGTGGCCGCCCTCGGGTGGACGCAAGCCGGCTGTCGGCGGCCCTCGTCGGGGTAGGTCCCAGCATGGTGATGCGAGGAGGAAGAAGTGATCGATCCGCCGGGCTCCCCGGAGTTTTCCACCGGTGGCGGGGGCACTGCTGAGCGTGACAATCCACAGATCGATGGTGTTTATCCACAGGAAGGTGGTGCTCACGCCGTGACGTCGAGCGACGCTGTTTCACGTGAAACAAGCACAGGCGCGGGCATGCCGCGGATCACGACGGCTGCCGATCTCGTCGACGGAGCGACCGACTTCGACGACGACCAGACGCCGTTGGCGCGCGCGGCCCAGCAGTCGGTGATGGTCCGCCAGGGCATCCCCTCGGCGCAGCTGCCGCGGCCGGCCCGGACGCGTGTGTTCGTGGTGGCCAACCAGAAGGGTGGGGTCGGCAAGACGACCTCCACCGTCAACCTCGCTGCGGCGCTGACGCACCTGGGTCAGCGCGTGCTCGTCATCGACCTCGACCCGCAGGGCAATGCTTCGACCGCGCTGAACATCGAGCACCACCGGGGCGTTGCGTCGACGTACGACGCGCTCGTGGACGGCACTCCGCTCGCCGACATCGCGCAGCCGTGCCCGGACGTCGCCAACATGCACGTCGTCCCGGCGACGATCGACCTGGCCGGAGCTGAGATCGAGCTGGTCAGCGTCGTGGCCCGCGAGGGTCGCCTCAAGAAGGCGATCCACGCGCACCCGCTCGTCGGCGACGCCACGGCGGGGGAGGAGCGGTTCGACTACGTGCTCATCGACTGCCCGCCGTCGCTGGGCCTGCTCACCCTCAACGCGCTGTGCGCGGCCGAGGAGATGCTCATCCCGATCCAGGCGGAGTACTACGCGCTCGAGGGCCTCGGTCAGCTGCTGAACACGGTCGAGATGGTCAAGGCGCACCTCAACCAGGACCTGGTCGTCTCGACCATCCTGCTCACCATGTACGACGCCCGCACCCGCCTCGCGGCCGGTGTCGCCGCCGACGTGCGCGAGCACTTCGGGGACCAGGTGCTCAAGACCGCGATCCCGCGTTCGGTGCGGGTGTCGGAGGCGCCGTCGTACGGGCAGACCGTCATCACCTACGACCCCGCCTCACCGGGTGCGTTGAGCTACCTCGAGGCCGCTCGCGAGATGGTCGGACGGGCCGTGACGGAGGTGTCGGCATGAGCACGAACGCTCCGCGGCGCGGTCTGGGCCGGGGTCTGGGCTCCCTCATCCCCAGCGCCCCTCCGGCCGGGACCGAGGCGCCGGTTGTCAACCACGACGACCGGAATTCGGACATTGCCGCCACAGCGCCTTCCAGCGCATCGGTGGACCTGGGGTCCACCGGCCCGACGTCAGGCCCGGAAAGCGCGATTTCGGGTCTGACGGCCGTCGAGGGCGCCTACTTCGCCGAGCTGCCCGTCGACGCGATCAAGCCCAACGCGGTCAACCCGCGGACGGTCTTCGACGAGGAGGCGATGGCCGAGCTGGTCCACTCCATCAAGGAGATCGGGCTGCTGCAGCCGGTCGTGGTCCGGCAGACCGGCCCGTCGGCGTACGAGCTGGTCATGGGTGAGCGCCGTTGGCGCGCGACCCAGCAGGCCGGGCTGGCCACGATCCCCGCGATCGTGCGCGAGACCGACGACACCGACATGCTGCGCGACGCGCTGCTGGAGAACCTGCACCGCAGCCAGCTCAACCCGCTGGAGGAGGCGGCGGCGTACAACCAGCTGCTCGAGGACTTCGCGTGCACCCACGAGGAGCTGGCCCAGCGCATCGGCCGCTCGCGCCCGCAGATCAGCAACACGCTGCGCCTGCTCAAGCTGACCCCGGCCGTGCAGCGGCGGGTCGCCGCCGGCGTGCTCTCGGCCGGTCACGCGCGTGCGCTGCTCGGCGTGGCTGACCCGGACGCGCAGGACAAGCTCGCGCAGCGGGTGGTGGCCGAGGGCATCAGCGTCCGGGGCCTGGAGGAGATCGTCTCCGTGGGGGACGGGGAGCCGAAACCACAGCGGTCGCGCACCTCCAAGCCGAAGGCGCCGGGCCTCAGTGAGCTCTCCGAGCGGCTGGCGGACCGGCTCGAGACGCGGGTGAAGATCGACCTGGGGCGGGCCAAGGGCAAGGTCACCATCGAGTTCGCGAACACCGGTGACCTGCAGCGCATCGTCGACCTGATCGATCCGCGCAACCGCACCGACCGGGTGATCTGAGTTTCCGCGAGCGCGTCGCCGCGGTCGCTCCCTCGCGGGACTTCGGCGGCGGCGCTCCTGCGGTCGCTCGTTCCTCGCTCCCTCCGTCGCTTGCCACCGGCGCCCCGCCTCGGTCGCTGCGGCGCCGCGCTGCCGCGGGCGCGGTTGCCACTCGTAGGCCCAGGGTTGGCATGGCGGCAAGACGACAGCGCTCGGGGCAATGGCAAGGGGCACCGGTGAGAACCGGTGCCCCTTCGGCATGTCAGGCCTGCTGACCTGCGGATACTCAAAATGTCGACAAAGAGACTTGTCGAGATATCTCCAAGTCGATGGATCTACTGGGTGTCCTGGGCGGCCTCGCGCTCGGCGGCCCTCGCCGCACGGCGGGCCATCTCCTCGGCGTCCATCTCGAGCGCCTTCTCCGGGGTGGGGGCGCTGCCGCCGAGGCGGGCCGGCGTCCACCAGGAGCCCGGCGCCTTCTCCTCCGCGGGGTACTCGGCGAGGACCTCGTCGAGCATCTTCTGCATCCGCTCCCGCAGGATCGCGGTCTCGGCGGCGACGTCCTCGCCGGTCACCACGATCGGCTCGCCGACCTTGACGATGATGGTCTTCGGGGACCGGGAGAAGTCCTTGGGGTGGTCCTTGGTCATCAGCCGCTGGGCGCCCCAGACGATGGTGGGGAGGATCGGTACGCCGGCCTCGGCGGCGATCCGCACGGCGCCGGTCTTGAGCTCCTTGATCTCGAAGGAGCGCGAGATGGTGGCCTCGGGGTAGATCCCGACGATCTCGCCCTGGTCGAGGTAGGCCTTGGCGTCGACAAGAGCCTGCTCGCCGGCGGCGCGGTCGACGCGGATGTGGTGGAAGCTGCGCAGCAGGTGGCCGACACCGCCCTTGTCCATCATCTCCTTCTTGATCATGAACCGGACCAGCCGCTTGCGCGGCTCGGCGCCCGCGCCGGCGTAGATGAAGTCGATGTAGCCGGTGTGGTTGATGGCCATCAGCGCGCCACCGGTCCGCGGCACGTTCTCGGCTCCGGAGACGACCACGTTCTGGCGCATCAGACGGAAGAGGACCTTGGCCAGGACGATGACCGGCGGGTAGGTGATGTCTCGCACGGGTCAAAAGTGCCAGACCTGGGGGCCGGGCGCGAGGGGGCGGCTCGGTGGATTCAGCGCCCCGAGTTGTTCGCGAGAGACAAAAAAGCCGGAGGGCCACCGCACGGGTGGCCCTCCGGGTGCAGCAATCAGTCGTCGGAGGCAGGAAGTGCGCCTCCGGGGACCTGCGAGGGGAACAGAATCCGGCTGTCGCCCGGGTAGGGGCGCGACCAGTCGTGCGCCCGGTACCAGGTCCACCGGTTCATCAGCTCCGGGTGGGTCGAGTCGGCGACCGCACCGTTGCCCGTGAGCTGCTGGTGGCTGATCCACCGGGCCCACGCCGCCGCCACGGCCCGGTGCGAGGCCGGTACGGCGGTCCGGGCTGCCGTCTGCCGGCTCACAGTCGCCGCCGCGGCACCCGTCGTGCCGAGGGTGTCGGTGCCACAGGCCGGTGCGGTGGCGACGCCCTCGGTGAGCGGGATCTGGTTGCGGACAGCGTCGTACGGGGTGAGGTCCGGCTTGGTGGTGAAGGCGTCGTACATGGGCGTCGCCGCCGCGACCTTCTGGTTCAACGGCTGCGCGCCGAGGATCTGCTCGATCGTGCGGACCATCGAGATCTGCGAGTAGTAGGTGTCGACGACCTTGCCGTGCTGCGCCCAGGGACTGATGACCTGGATGGGTGCCCGGTGGCCGTCGACGTGGTCGGCGCCCGCCTGGCTGTCGTCCTCAGCCACGAAGATGACCGAGTCCTTCCAGTACCTGCTGTGCGAGATCGTGTCCACGATCCGCCCGACGGCGAGGTCGTTGTCGGCGACCTGGGCCCGCGGGTCCGCCGTACCGCCGGTGTGGTCGTTGGAGAGCCACACCATGTTCAGGCTCGCCGGGCCGTTGGCCTCGAAGTCCTGCTTCCAGATCTGCTCGCGGTAGATGTCCGGGATCGAAAGGTCGAACGGGGGAGACAGCGGGTCGGCGATGGCGTTGAGCGACGGGATCACCGAGCCGTAGTCGCCCTTGAGCTCCGGCGTGGTGAGCTGGGCGGGGTCGCCGCCGTTCTGCACGCTGGTCGCCGCGCAGTAGTACTGCTGCCAGGACCCCGACGGCTTGCCCTCGGTGTACTCGAACTCGCCGTAGTTGCGGGCGGTGCCGCCCGCGTCCTTCACGGCGGTCCACAGGAAGCCGGAGCGCTGGTGGCCCAGCACGTCCTCCTCGGTGTCGTAGGAGCGGACGTACTCACCGGCCGAGGACTCGGTGTACTCCGGGTTGTCGCCCTGCATCAGCCAGTTGTGGCCCTCGGCGGAGTTCGTGCCGACGTCGTACACGTTGTCGTAGAGCCCGAACTGACGGGCCAGCGCGTGCTGGTTGGGCGTCACCGTCGCGCCGAACTGCGCGAGGGAGGCGTCGCCGTTGCCCTCCGGCATGTCGCCGTAGACCTGGTCGTAGGTCCGGTTCTCCTTGACCAGCAGGAAGACGTGCTTGATCGTCGACGGGTCACCGATCCGGTGTGGGACCGGCACCGGCTTGGCCGGCTTGCCCGACGCCTGCTTCACGTCGCTGCCCGTCCAGCCGTTCTGGGAGAAGACGGTGTCGGTGTCGGCCGCCACCTGGTCGTCGCTCGGGAGCTGGAACCGGGTCAGCGAGGCGGTGGTGCCGTGCGTGCCGTGGCCGGTGGCCGGCGTGGTCCCGTAGCCGGCGCTGAAGGTCAGCAGCGGGCCGCGGGCGTCGATGCCGCGGGTGTTGGTGACGTAGAGCTCGCCGCCCACGTTCGCGATGGTGGCGGGGTAGTAGTCGGTCGGCAGCAGGCCGACGTAGCGCACCGGGTCCTTGGGGTCGCTGCTCGCCCGGTAGACCGCCACCGCGTTCGCCCGGCCGAGGGTGACGAGCAGCCGCCCGTTGTCGACGGTGAGGCTGGTCGGCGCGTAGCCGACGTGCGCGGACGGCCAGGGCTGGGTCGCGATGGTCTGCACGACGTCGTCGGAGCGGGTGTCGACGACCGAGACCGTGTCCCCGAAGGTGTTGGCGACGTAGAGGGTCGTGCCGTCGGCGTACATCGCCGTGGGGTGCAGGCCCACCGCGATCGACGACGGCGCGGCCGTGGGGCTGGTGGTGTCGATGACGCTGACGGTGCCCGTGGTGGAGGTGCCCTTGTCGCCGTCGGCGACCACGTCCGTGCCGTACGACGTCATCGTGGTGTCGCCGGCCTTCGCCGTGCGGCCGCCCTCGTCGGTCACGTAGAGCTTCGACCCGACCAGGGTCACCTCTCGCGGGGCCACGCCGACGTTCCAGGTCGCGGCCACGGTGCCGGTGGCCGGACTCATCGCGACGACGGTGTTCTGGCCGTTGAGCGGGACGTACATGGTCGCGCCGTCGGCGGAGAACGCCGGCTTGCCCGGAAGAGCGGACAGCCCGTTCACCTTCGCGAGCGGGTACGACGTCGGCGTACCCAGCGTGCCGTCGGCGTTGACCGGGAAGCGGGTCATCGCGTCCTGCTGGGACAGCCAGAGCCACTTGCCGTCGGGGGAGTAGACGGGACCCTCCTGGCCGACGGTGCCGTTGCCGATCTTCTGGTACTGCAGGCCGGTGAAGCCGGCGTTGGTGATCGCGGTCGCGGCGCTGGCCACCGAGGCGGTGCCGGCGGCGGCGATCGGCTTGTAGGAGGCGAGGTCGAAGACCTGCAGGTCGAAGGACCGGTCGGCGCTCGAGGCGGCCAGGAAGCGGCCGTCCGGGCTCACCGAGGAGCCCATCATCTTGCCGAACGGGGTCATCAGCCGGTCGCCCAGCGGGTTGATGACCTGGTCGTCGGAGACCTGGATGCCGGCGGCCGTCTGGTCGCCGACGTGGTTCGTGCCGAAGCCGGCCGTCGACCCGTAGGCGACACCGGTGGAGGCCAGGGCCAGCGAGGCCAGCCCGGCGAGGACCAGGCGCGGGCGCCGAGTCGTGACATGGCGCAGCCCGTGATGGACACCGGCGACGCGTCGTCGCGTGACGTTCAATGGATCATCCTTATCGATCGGAGCGGGGGAGCAGGTCGACGAGGCCGTCGAACTGCCAGAGCGGGTTGGGTACGTCGCCGGTCGGCGTACGCACCGTGAAGCTGCCGTTCACCTCCTTCGGTCCGTCGCCGTCGGCGACGTACTTGCCGTCGGCGCTCACGTCGAGCTGGTACGTCGCACGACCGACCACGGTCGAGCCGGGCAGCCGCCAGGACACGACGCAGCGCCAGTCCGAGCCCGGACCGTTCTGCGCCGGGGTCGCGCCGCCCTGGGTGCCCTTGGCGCACCGCGCGCGGGTGCGCAGCTCGGCCTCGCTGACGGCCGGGCGGTGCAGCTGGTCGGTCTGCAGCCGGTAGAGGTGCGCGAAGCTGGTGGCCAGCGCGTCCTGGAGGCCAGGTCGGTCGATGCCCCGGCCCGTCCCGGCGCCCGCCACCGCGAGCCCGGCGGAGGTCACGACCAGCAGCGCGCCCAGCGGCAGGGCCGCGGCGAGGACGGTCCGACGCGCGGATCCGTCGTACGCCGTGTCGGTGAAGTCGCGTCGCCGGAACACCAGGTAGCCGGCGGTCGTGGCCACGGCGGCCCACACCAGGCACACGACCATCCCGGCCCACAGGCCGGACGTCGTGGCCGGGTCCGTGAAGAGGCCACGCCAGCCGAGCAGCGCCTGGCTGGGGAGCGCGAGCCGGAGCGCGACCGGCAGCGGGAGCAGCTGCGCGAGGGCGAGGCCGAGAGCGAGCAGCGCGGGCAGCGCGAGGCCGACCGGGGAGCGACCGAAGAGGACCGAGCCGAGCAGGCCGACCGCGCCGAAGGCGGCGGTGGGGGCGAGCACGCACAGCCAGGCGAGCAGCACGGTCCGGCCGGCGTCGGACGCCGAGAGCTGGTGCCCGTCCAGGCCGGTCAGGGCGTGGTCGCCGGCTCCGGCCAGGCCGCCGACGATGCTCGAGGTGGCGAGCAGCACGAGCAGGACCACCAGGACGGTCGCAGCGGCGAGCGCCTTGGCGAGGTAGATCCGACGCGGAGAGCGGACAGCGACGACGAGGTGGCGCCAGGTGCCGAGCCGGTCCTCGGCCGCGAAGACGTCGCCGGCGACCAGGGCGGTGAGCAGGGGGAGGCCCCAGCTGCACGCGAACGACAGCACGACCAGCGACCCGGCCCAGCCGGTCACCGGCATCTGCCGGCCGAAGGCGGTGTCGGTAGGCAGCGAGCTCTGCCGGCTGATCACCAGCACGAGGACGGCCGGCACCACCGCGCAGACCAGCAGGACCGCGCGCACCCGCCACTGCGCCAGCAGCTTGACCAGCTCGAACCGGAAGGCGTTCACGCGACCTCGCTCCGCTCGGTGAGGGCGAGGAACGCCGCCTCGAGCGGCGAGGTGACCGGCGCGAGCTCGCGGATCGCCACGCCCTGGCGGACCAGGCCGGCGACCAGGGTGTCGAGGGCGGAGGTGCAGGCGCGGACGAGAACGCCGCCGGCGTACTCACGGTCCAGGAGGGTGACGCCGCCGATCGCCTCGGCGACGCGGCGGGTGGTGGCCGGGTCGGTGGTGACGAGCCGGTAGTCGAGGTCGCCGCTCTCCGCGGCCAGCTTGGCGAGCGGACCGGAGAACATGACGCGGCCCGCGGCGAGCAGCGTCACCTCGCGGCACAGCGCGGTCAGGTCGTCCATCCGGTGGCTGGAGAGGAGGACGGTGGCCCCGGCGGCGGCGAGGTCGGAGATCACGCCGTGGATCTGCCGCTTGCCGGCCGGGTCCAGACCGTTCGCCGGCTCGTCGAGCACGAGCAGCTCCGGCTCGGTGAGGAAGGCGGCGGCCAGCGCGAGCCGTTGCCGCATCCCGAGCGAGAAACCTCGGACCCGGTCGTCGGCCACCTCGACCAGACCGACCCGGTCGAGGGCGTTCGCGACGCGGTTGCGCGAGGCGGCGCCACGCTCCCCACGCAGGCGTTCGAGCGCGGTGAGGTTCTGCCGGGCCGTCAGCGCGGGGTAGAGGCTCGGGCCGTCGAGGAAGCCGGCGACCTCGCCGCGGATCTCGAGGGTCCCGGCGTCGGGGGTGGCCAGACCGAGCACCAGCCCGAGGAGGGTCGTCTTGCCGGCACCGTTGGGTCCGACCAGGCCGTGCACCTCACCGCCGGGCACGTCGAGGTCGACACCGTCCAGCGCGAGGACGTCGCCGAAGGTGCGGACGACGCCCCGGGCCCGGACCGCGGGGGCAGCCATGGGTACTTCCTCTCCGAGAACGCTGCGGTCAGGAGGGGGCTGACCGCCGGAGAGACGCTAGGAGCCGGCTGTGGCCGCAGGGGTGCGCGGCGACGAACGGCCGGCGAACGACCGCCGTACCGAAGGTTGCGAAGTGAAACTATCGGCGCGTGGCGAGGAAGTCGGCGATCCGGCCGATGCCCTCCTCGAGCATGTCCACGTCCGGCAGGGTGACCAGGCGGAAGTGGTCGGGGGCGAACCAGTTGAACCCGGTGCCGTGGGTGACCAGGATCTTCTTGGCGCGCAGCAGGTCGATCACGAACTGCTGGTCGTCCTCGATGGCGTAGACCTCCGGGTCCAGGCGCGGGAAGCAATAGAGCGCGCCCTGCGGCGTGACCGAGGAGACGCCCGGGATCTCGTTGAGCAGCTTGTCGGCCAGCATGATCTGCTCGTAGAACCGGCCCCCGGGCACGATCAGCTCGTTGATCGACTGGTAGCCGCCCAGCGCGGTCTGGATCGCGTGCTGGGCGGGGACGTTGGAGCACATCCGCATGTTGGCGATGAGGGTGAGGCCCTCGAGGAAGTCACCCGCGAGCTCCTTGGGGCCCGAGATCATCACCCAGCCGGCGCGGTAGCCGCACACCCGGTAGGCCTTGGACAGGCCGGAGAAGGTCAGGCACAGCACGTCGTCGCGCGCGGCCGTCGCCGCGTGGTGGTGGACCGCGTCGTCGAAGATGATCTTCTCGTAGATCTCGTCGGCCATCACGACCAGGTCGTGGCGCCGAGCGATGTCGACGAGCGACTCGACCATCTGCTTGCTGTAGACCGCCCCGGTCGGGTTGTTCGGGTTGATGATGACGATCGCGTGCGTGTTCTCGGTGATCTTCGACTCGATGTCCTCGAGGTCCGGCATCCAGCCGTTCGACTCGTCGCAGCGGTAGTGCACGGGCGTGCCGCCGGACAGCGACACCGCGCCGGTCCACAGCGGGTAGTCCGGCGCCGGCACGAGGATCTCGTTGCCGTCGTCGACGAAGGCCTGCAGCACCATCGAGATCAGCTCGGAGACGCCGTTGCCGATGAAGACGTCCTCGACCTCGGTCGTGATCAGGCCCCGGGACTGGTAGTACTGCGCGACGGCGGTGCGCGCGGAGTAGATGCCGCGCGAGTCGGAGTAGCCCTGCGCGTTCGGCAGGTGGTGGATCATGTCGGCGAGGACCGCTTCGGGCGCCTCGAAGCCGAAGGGTGCGGTGTTGCCGATGTTCAGCTTGAGGATCTTGTGACCCTCCGCCTCGAGCCGCTGGGCCTCCTCGAGGATGGGTCCCCGGACGTCGTACCTGACGTTGGCCAGCTTCTTGCTCTGTCGGATCTTGCGCACGGTGCATTCTCGCATCCGGGTTTCGGACCTACGATCGAGTTATGGCCCGTACGACGGTCCCCCTGACGCTCGACCTGCTGGAGCAGCTGGACTCGCCCTGCCGCTCGTGCGTCTTCTGGCAGCTCGACCCGGTACGCCGGGAGCGGCTCTCCGCCGACGAGGCGCTGGCCGAGAAGGAGGCCTGGGTCTCCGAGGTCCTGCGCGAGTGGGGGTCGTGCGGCCGGGTGCTGATGATCGATGGCACGCCCCGCGGCTACATCATCTACGCGCCCGAGGCGTACCTGCCGGGCGCGGCGTCCTTCCCGACCGCACCCGTCTCGCCGGACGCGGTGCTGCTGGCGACGGCGTGGCTGGACGCGTCGTACGACGGCGTGGGGATGGGTCGCCTCCTGGTGCAGGGCATGGCCCGCGACCTGGTGACCCGCCGCGACGGCGGCATCCGCGCGGTCGAGGCGTTCGCGTGGACGGGACATGGCTCGACCGCGACCTCGTGCACGCTGCCGGCTGACTTCCTGGCGCGGGTGGGGTTCAAGACGCACCGCCACCACCCGACGACGCCGCGGATGCGCATGGACCTGCGCTCCACGATCACCTGGCGCGACGAGCTCGGGGCGGCGTGGGAGCGGTTGGTGCACGTCGTACGCCCCACGCCCGCAAAAGCGCCGACACCCGCCCACCGGCAGCGGTGAGCGGGTGCCGGGGTCTCGATACGCCCTCGCCTAGCGGCTCGGGCTACTCGACCGACGACGGATGCGTCAGGCGATGAACTCTTCCAGCTCCTTGAGGATCGCGGCCTTCGGGCGCGCGCCGACGATGGTCTTGACGACCTCGCCGCCCTTGTAGACGTTGATGGTCGGGATGCCGGTGACGCGGTACGACGCCGGGGTGACCGGGTTCTCGTCGACGTTCATCTTGAAGAAGGTGACCTTGTCACCGTGCTGACCGGCGATCTCGTCGAGGATCGGGGCGACCTGACGGCACGGGCCGCACCACTCGGCCCAGAAGTCCACGAGAACGGGCTTCTCGGACTTGAGCACGGAGGTGTCGAACTCGGCGTCGGTGACGGCGGAGATGTTGTCAGCCACGATGGCTTCCTTCCAGGTTGGGTGAACGCAAAGGTCTGATGGGTTGAACTCAGGCGGAGGCCGGGACATTCCCCGCGGTCGCCTGCGCGTGGGCGAGGTCACCGAGGTAGCGCTCGGCGTCGATCGCGGCCGCGCAGCCGCTGCCGGCGGCGGTGATCGCCTGGCGGTAGCGGTGGTCGACCAGGTCACCGCAGGCGAAGACGCCGCTGATGTTGGTCGCGGTGGAGCCGTTGGCGACGAGGACGTAGCCGTCGTCGTCGAGGTCGACCTGGCCGACCAGGAGCTCCGAGCGCGGCTCGTGCCCGATCGCGATGAACAGGCCGGTGGCCGGGATCTCGCGGGTCTCGCCGGTGACGGTGTCCTTCAGGGTCAGGCTCTCGAGGGAGTCCTCGCCGTTGATCGACTCGACCACCGAGTTCCACTCGATGTCGACCTTCGGGTCGGCGAAGGCGCGCTCCTGCATGATCTTGGAGGCGCGCAGCTCGTCGCGACGCACGATGAGCGACACCTTGGTGCCGAAGCGGGACAGGAAGGTCGCCTCCTCGACCGCGGAGTCGCCGCCGCCGACGACGGCGATGTGCTGCTCGCGGAAGAAGAAGCCGTCGCAGGTCGCGCAGTAGGAGACACCGCGCCCGGAGAGCCGCTCCTCGTTGGGGAGGTCGAGCTTCTTGTAGCCCGAGCCGGTGGCCAGGATGACGGCCTTCGCGGTGTACGTCGCGTCGGCGGTCCTGACCACCTTGATGTCGCCGGTCAGGTCGACCTCGACCACGTCGTCGGCGACGAGCTCGGCGCCGAAGCGCTCGGCCTGCGCGCGCATCTCGTCCATCAGGGCGGGGCCCTGGATGCCGTCACGGAAGCCCGGGAAGTTCTCGACCTCGGTGGTGTTCATCAGCGCACCGCCGGCCGTCACCGAGCCCTCGAACACCAGCGGCTTGAGGCTGGCGCGGGCCGTGTAGATGGCGGCGGTGTAGCCCGCCGGGCCCGAGCCGATCACGATCACGTCGCGGGTCTCGTCGGTCATGGATCCTCCGTGTCAGGTACGCCGAGAGGGCTCGGCGCGGGGCTGCTGCAACAACGACGAGGATAGGCGGCGCATTCCCTGCGGCCGAGCGGGCGTCAGGGCGTGGGCAGGGTGATCGAGCGCAGGACCGTGGCGGTGCCGCACTGGAGCACCTCGGCCACCTGGGTGGAGCCGGCGGGGGCGCGGAAGGCGACGACGGCCGGTGCGCCGGCGTACCGGCTGCCGATGAGGAAGCCACGGCCGAAGGCGGCGTGGGCGCAGGTGAAGCCGCGAGCGGCGTGCACCGTCGTCGAGCGGTACGTCTCCGGCGGCACCCGGCGCCGCAGCCGGAGCAGGTCCGCGCGCAGGGTGTGCCGGTGCAGGGTGACGGAGCCGCTCGCCGCGAAGCGGGACTCGCCCATCGCGACCGCTCCGGCCTCCGTCTTGTCGAAGGTGTGTCTGTCCGGTCGCGGGGCGGTGGCAGCGACACCGTTGCTGGGGGCCCTGCTCACCGCGTTGTCGCTCGATGCGGTCTGCTGGGTGCTGGCGCTGTCGTCGTGGAGCAGGGGTACGCCGATGCCGGCCACGACGACCGCCGCCGCGGCGACGAACAGCGCCGCGAAGGTACGCCGTCGGCGGCTCGACAGCGGCACGACGGGGGCCAGCGGCTCCTCGGGAGACGGGGACGAGCCGGCCCGCTCCGCGACCAGGTCGGCCAGCGTCGCGTCCAGCCGGTCGGCGACATCGCCCGGCAGCGCGGGGGCCTCCGCCGCGCCGACCGAGCCGAGCAAGCGGCGTACGGCGGCCTCCCGCTCGGGCGTGAGCTCGGCGTCGTCGGTCATCGGTCTTCCTGGGTTCGGGGTGTCGGTGGGGCGGGATCAGTCGGTCGGCACCGGAGGTGGTCCGCGCGGGGTCTCCGATCCGACGTACGACGAGGTCCCGGGGTTCCCGGTGGTCGGCGTGAGGTGGCTCTCGGTGTCGGCGTCGAGCAGCTCGGCGAGGACCACGGCCAGGCGGGCGCGCGCCCGGCTGCACCGGCTCTTCACGGTCCCGACCGCGCAGTCGAGGATCTCGGCGACCTCGGCCACCGGATAGCCCTCCATGTCGACGAGCACCACGGCGGCGCGCTGCTCCTCGGGCAGCAGCCGCAGCGCGGCCAGGACCAGATCGGCGCGCTCACGGCGTACCGACAGCTCGGCGGGGTCGAGGGCGTCGTCGGCGGTCCGGAGCGAGCCGCGGTCGGCGCCGCCGAGCTCGTCCAGCTCGTCCGGCAGCGGGTCGGCCCGGCGGACGGCGCGGCGGCGGAGCAGGTCCAGGCAGGCGTTGACCACGACCCGGTGCAGCCAGGTGGTGACCTGCGCGTCGCCGCGGAACGAGTCGGCCCGGCGGAAGGCGGCGATCATGCCCTCCTGGAGACCGTCGGCCGCGAGCTCGGCGTCGCCGGTGGTGCGGACCGCGACCGCCCAGAGCCGGTCGCGGTGCCGTCCGAAGAGCTCGCCGAACGCCTCGGTGTCCCCGGCGACGTGGGCGGCGAGCAGCTCGGCGTCCGTCGCCTCACTCGCCACGGACGACCACCTCGGCGATGGAGCCGCGGAAGCCGCCGGTGACAGCGGGGAGCCTGGTGAGCCACACCAGCACGTACTGCCCGGTGGCCGGGGCGGTCGGGGTCAGGTCCAACGACGTCCCGGTGGCGGTGCCGACCGCCGCGGGGTGTCCGGTCGGCGCCGTGGTGGGTCGGTCCGGGTCGACGTACAGCTGGACGGTGGTGGGTCTGCCGACGAAGCGGAGGGACACGTCGCTGACGGTGTGCTCGGAGCCGAGGTCGACGAGCAGGCCGACACCGCGGGTGAGGGCCGGCGCCGTCGGGCCGAGCTGCGCGTCGTAGCGGGCGGTCGTCCAGACCGTCGCCGGCTTGCCGTCGACGGCGAGGCCGGCCTCGGCGGTGTTCGCGTCCGTGCCCCGGATCGGGTCGAAGCCGCCGGCACGCAGACCGGTCAGGGGCACCGCCGGGTTGGTGGTGGCCGTGCTGCTCGTCGTGGTGCGGTCCGACGACGGCTTGCCACCGAACGCGTCCCGGCCGCGCCCCAGGTTGAACGCGATCGCGACCGCGAACAGCAGCAGGAGCGCGACCAGCACCCCGAGCCCGAGCCGCAGCCAGCTGCGGCCCGGCATGGTGTCGTCGTCGTTGGCGGCCCGCTCCAGCTCGGCGTCGTGGTCCCACGGCCAGTAGCCGACGATCTCGCCGGTGGGCACCGGACGGTCGAGCGGGTGGTGCGCCTCCGGCGGGGGAGGTACGTCGTCGCGCGGCCGCCGCACCGGCTGGCCGGCGGGCGGGTCCGGGGCGAACAGCGGACGCTCGGGCGGATCCTCGAACGGCGGGGGAGGCGGTGGCGGGGTGCTGCGGGTCCGCAGCCACTCGACCTCGTCGTCGTCGCCGAACACCGGCAGCCCGGGCTCGGTGGGGAGCTCGGTGACCAGCGGGATGGAGTCGTCGGGCTCGCGGGTCTCCTCGACGACGGCGGTGTCGTCCGCGGTGTCCGCGGTGTCCTCGGCCTCCTCGACCTGGGCGACCTCCTCGGCCGCCGGAGGGTCCGGGTCGACGTCCTCGATCTCCGGGTCCACGATCGGGGCCAGGTCGAGCGGCCGGATCTGGTTGATCGGCAGGACCGTCGTCGCCAGCGCCTCGGTCAGGCCGGTGGGGTCGCCGATGAAGTCGAGCAGCGCCGCGCCGATCGCGCCTGCGGACGAGACGTCGACCGAGGTGGTGGTGACCGAGCTGCGGCGTACCCAGTGCCGCCGGCGCAGCTGCGGGTCGGTGGCCTCCGCGGTGGAGCGCCACAGCTCGTCCAGCGGTTTCGGTACGCCGGCGCGCACCTGCCGCGGCGACAGGATCTCGTCCGCGGTGCGGGGTGCGGCGGGCACCAGCGAGCTGGACGGACCCGGCCAGGTGCCGGTCAGCGCGCTGTAGAGCAGCCCGCCGAGGTCGCCGAGGTCGGTGGTGAACCGGCCGCCGGGCAGCCCGTGCAGGGCCGCGTCCACGCAGAAGCCGATCAGCCGCACCGCGCCGAAGCGGTCGATGAGGACGTTCTCGGGGTTGAGCCGGCCGTGGGCCACGCCGGCGCGGTGGGCGCGGTCGATGGCGTCGGCGACGTCCGCGACCAGCCACGCCGAGCGGCGTGGGCCGATCGGGCCGTTGTTGGCGAGCAGCAGGTCCAGCGAGGTGCCGGTGCCCCACTCGTTGACGACGTAGCAGAGGCCGTCGCGGGTCTCGGCGTCCAGCACCCGCAGGACCCGGGGGTCCAGGAAGGTCGCCGACGCCTGGGCGGCGGCGATCAGCCCGGCGGCCCGGGTGTCGTCCTCGGCGATGACGTGCAGGGCGACGTACCGCTCCAGGACACGGTCGTGCGCTCGCCAGAACCGCCCGCCGCCGCTCTCGCTGAGGAGGTCGATCAGGCGGTAGCGACCGGCGAGAAGGTCTCCGGGCCGGGTCGACAGCGCCACGTCCTTCATCCTATGCACCTCCATGGGCGGCCGACCGCGTCTCCCGAGATCCCGCGTGGCTATCGCCGCGACAGCCGTCGGCCGATGGTGTCGGCCACGTCGGTGAGCTCGGTGAGCCGGAACGGACCCGCCAGCCAGAGCAGCACCACTCCCAGCACGAGCCCGTCCACACCGAGCTGTACCGCGGACCAGGGCCACCCCGGTCGCGAGATCAGCTCCAGCACGGTGTCCTGCCAGATCCGGTCCATCACCCAGGTCACACCGGTCGCGATGCCCGTGGCCACGCCGAGGCGGACCACGAACCCGACCCACGCGCGCACGGCGAGGACGCCGAGGCTGCGGACGAGCACGGTCGTGGAGAGCAGTGCCCCGACGGCGTACGCCGCCGCATAGGCCAGCACCAGCATGGGCGACGTCTGCCGCGGGTCCGCCAGGCCGACCAGCGTCACGGCCGCGACGATGTTGACGGCGGCGACCACGCACTGGATGTAGAAGACGGTGCGGTTGCGCTCGAGGGCGTAGAACCCGCGCAGGGTCAGGTAGTGGATGGTGAAGAACAGCACCCCGATCCCGAACAGCGCGACCGTCGGCGCGTAGCGCGGGTACGAGTGCGCGGTGGCGCCGTGGGCCCACATGACGCGCGCGAGCGGGAGCGCGATGACCGGCAGCACCGCCGCGAACGGTACGACGACGGCCAGCGCCGAGCGCATCGTGCTCGACAGGGTCCGGGCCAGACCCGCGGGGTCGTCGTCCGCGGCGGCGCGGGAGAGCCGCGGGAGCACGGCGGTCGCGAGGGAGACGGTGATGATCGAGTGCGGGACCTGGGTGACCAGGAAGGCGTTGGAGTAGATGGTGATGCCGGTGCCGTCGTCACCGGCGGCGGTGCCGCCGGTGGCCAGCCGGGTGACCACGACGTACGCGACCTGGTTGACGATCACGAACAGGACGGTCCACACGCCGAGCCGCAGGGTGTGGCCGAGGCCGGTGCCGCGCCAGTCGAACCGCGGTCGGATCCGCACGCCGGCCCGGCGCAGGTAGGGCACCAGGATCACGAACTGGCCCGCGATGCCGAGGGTCGAGCCGAGACCGAGGAGCAGCTCCTGGCCGGAGCTGAACCCACCGTGCTGAGCGGCCGGGCCCGCGGCTCCGTAGTGCCACAGGTACCCGACCAGCACCGCGATCGCGATGACGTTGTTGGCGATCGGCGCCCACATCATCGGGCCGAACCGGCCGCGCGCGTTGAGGATCTGCCCGACCAGCACGAACATGCCGTAGAAGAAGACCTGGGGCAGGCAGTAGCGGGCGAACGCGACGGCCGCGTCGCGCTCGGCGCCCATGCCCGGCACGAAGTACTGGTGCGACAGGAGCACCCGCATCACCAGGGGTGCCGCGACCACGAGCAGGACGGTCACCACGGCGAGGAAGCAGCAGGCGAGGGTGACCACACGGTCGACGTACGCCGATCCGCCGTCCTCGTCGGTCCGCATGGCGCGCACCAGCTGCGGCACCAGCACGGCGTTGAACACGCCGCCGGCCAGCAGGATGTACAGCATGTTCGGCACCGTGTTGGCCACGGTGAAGATGTCGGCGTGGATGCTCGCGCCGAGGGCGGCCGCGAGGAGCGTCGAGCGCAGGAAGCCGCTCACCCGGGAGAAGGCGGTGCCGGCCGCCATGACCGCGCTGTTCGCGAGGATCCCGGACTGCGTGTCGGAGGCAGCGCTCACGTGGTGGCCTCGGGTCGCCGGTCACGTCCCCCGCGGAACCGGCGGACGAGCCGGACCGCGATCGCGAAGAACAGGATCCCGGCGCCGGAGCCGAGGATCACCCAGATCACCACGCCGACCGAGCCGGACCGGATCGGGACGGTGACGGTCGAGCCGATCGGCGTACCGGCCGAGCTCTCCACGACCAGGCGCAGGTTGTGCACGCCGGCGCGGCTGGTGTGGGCGTTGAGGCGCACCGATGCCCGCGAGTGGGCGGCGAGCTCGACGGGGTCGCCCTTGTCGATGCGCGCACCGCTCGCCTCGGCCGCAACCTGGACCGTGACCGGGACGTCGAGGCCGTTGGTGAGGGTGACCGCGAAGCTGCCCTCGGAGCTGGAGAGCGTGACGCTCGGCGGCGCGCTGATCGTGACGCCGGCCAGCTGCGCGTCGATCCAGGCTCGGGACGCGGCGAGACGCGAGGGGGCATCGGTGTCGGCCGCCAGCGAGTACGACGTCGCGGCCAGCGCCTCACCCGTGACCGCCGCCGACATCCGGGCGTTGGCGGCGGTCGAGTCGGAGCCGTCCTTGGCCTTCGGGGCGGTGAGGATCGACTGCAGCAGCTGCCCGCGCAGGACCAGCTGCTGCGCCTCGCCCTGCGCGTCCAGCTGGGACTCGTCGGCCACCTGCGCGGCCGGGAACTTCAGCGAGGTGGGCCGGATCGTCGCCGTGCCGCGCGCCAGCACCGTGGAGACGGTGGTGAGGTCCAGCCACGGCTGGTCCAGGCCGCTCCAGAAGCGGTTCGCCCCGTCCGCGCCCATCCCGCTCGGGAGCTGGACGACCAGCGGTCGGTTGTCGCCGGACAGCACTCGGACCGCCGCCTCCGCCAGGATCCGCTGGCGGACGGCCACGCTGCTCAGCGGCTGCTCGGGGTCGGGCCCGCCGGAGGCGGCGGCCGTGGAGGCCGCCACGAAGGGGTGCTGGCCCACGGTGCCGCCGACCACGGGTCGGCGCAGCATCTGGTCGCCGACCAGCGCGATCGCCCGGTCGTGCGCGGCGGAGATGCCGGCCGGGTCGACGTACCCGTCGGGGCTGGCGATGGCGCGCTGGGTGCCGATCTTCCAGCCCGCGAGCACGCCGTTCTCCGCCCGGGCCCAGGTGTAGAGCTGGGAGGTGACGTCGGTGCCGAGCAGCACGGGGTCGCCGTAGGGGAGGGCGAGCAGCTGCCCGGAGGCGAGGCCGGAGCGTGCCTGGTCCAGCCAGGTGGTCGCGGCGGTGGCGAGCGGCCCGGCGCTGCCGGAGCCGCTGGTACCGGTGCCGAGCCCGGTGGGCGACGCCGACGGCGAGGTGCTCGCGCCGGGGGTCGGCAGCAGTCGGCCCGGGTTGCCGTCGGAGAGCTGTTGCACGGCGTCCACGACGGCGGGGTCGACGAGCCAGGTCATGGGTCGCCCGGCCGCGGCACGGCCGATGGTGAGCTCGTCGGCGAGCGGGCCGCCTGCCGACAGGGAGGTGAGCCAGGCGGCGGTGTTGCTGAGCCGGCCGTCGCGCTCGTGCTGAATCGGCGCCCGCACCGGTACGACGACGGCCGTGTCGAGCACGGGCGTCCTGCCGGTCACGGGGACATAGGGGAGGAAGGTGCGGGCCCGGCCGTCGGCGACGTCGTCGCGCGGGGTGGTGGTGCTCTGGCCGATCGCCTGCACGCCGAACCAGTAGACGCCGGCCTGCGGGTTCGCCAGGTTCGCGCGCAGCACCTTCTGCGAGATGGTCAGCGAGAACGGCAGCGTCTGGCCGGGGGCGATCGAGGCGAGCTGCTGCTTGGCCGACTCCTCGACGACCCGCTCGCCCACGGGGCTCGCCTCGTCGGTCGCCGCCCCCTCGGCCAGCGCAGCGGAGCTGGTCATCGGCGGGGCGCACGTCCCGCTCGCCACGCACCGGTCGTCGTCGAGGTAGGGATAGAGGTTGACCTGGGTCCACGCCACCGAGTCGGTGTTGTGCACCGTGCCGCTCACGACGAGCGGGCCGTGCCGGGGGAGGACGCCCGGCGTGATCCGGCTGATCGAGATCCGCAGCGGCGCATCACCGCTGCCGGTGCGGTCGGCGTGGTCGGCGTGCGCGGCCGGCAGGGTCAGCGCGGACAGCGCGACGCAGCCGAGCAGGCCGGTCGCGGCACGCGACATCCACCGGCCCACCACTGACACCCCCCGAGCGTAGTGGGGCCCCTACGCGATGCATCGAACGGCAGGCCGGGCACCTAGAATCCGAGCCCGTGAACGACGCCGTCCCGCCCGCCCCCGCAGAGCCGCTGCGGCTGGTCGACGTCCAGGCGGCGGTCGCCGCCGAGCTGGACCGGATCGCGCCGGTCATCGACGAGCTGGGCACCCTGTTCGCGACAGCCGGCCACGAGCTGGCGCTGGTCGGCGGCCCGGTCCGTGACGCGATGCTGGGCCGGCGCTCCAACGACCTCGACTTCACCACCTCCGCGCGTCCCGAGCAGACCGACAGGATCCTCAAGGCCTGGGGCGACGCCTGGTGGGACATGGGCCGCGACTTCGGCACGATCGGGTGCCGCAAGGGTGACTGGGTCGTCGAGGTGACGACGTACCGCTCCGAGGCGTACGACGCCGACAGCCGCAAGCCCGAGGTGCGGTACGGCGACACCCTCGCCGGCGACCTCGGCCGGCGCGACTTCACCGTCAACGCGATGGCCGTGCGGCTGCCCGGCCGCGAGCTGGAGGACCCGTACGGCGGTGTCCTCGACCTGGCCAACCGGGTGCTGCGCACGCCGGGGACGCCGGAGGACTCCTTCTCCGACGACCCGCTGCGGATGATGCGGGCCGCCCGCTTCGCGGCCCAGCTCGGGTTCGCCGTCGACCCCTCGGTCGTGCGCGCGATGACCGACATGGCCGATCGGATCGAGATCGTGTCCGCCGAGCGGGTGCGCGACGAGCTGGTGAAGCTGATCTGCGCGCCGTACCCCCGGCTCGGCCTGACCCTGCTCGTCGACACCGGGCTCGCCGGCCGCGTCCTGCCCGAGCTGCCCGCGTTGCAGCTGGAGCGCGACGAGCACCACCGGCACAAGGACGTCTACGAGCACACCCTGACCGTGCTCGAGCAGGCGATCGCCCAGGAGGACCGGCTCGGCGGGCGGCCCGACTTCGTGTCCCGGTTCGCGGCCCTCATGCACGACGTCGGCAAGCCCAAGACGCGCCGCTTCGTCGAGGACGGCACCGTCACGTTCCACCACCACGACGTGGTCGGCGCGAAGATCACCCGCAAGCGGATGCGGGCGCTGAAGTTCAGCAACGACCTCATCGACCAGGTGGGCCGGCTCGTGGAGCTGCACCTGCGCTTCCACGGCTACGGGTCGGGGGAGTGGACCGATGCCGCCGTACGCCGCTACGTGCGCGACGCCGGTGACGAGCTGGAGCGGCTGCACATCCTGACCCGCGCCGACTGCACGACCCGCAACCAGCGCAAGGCCGACCGGCTCCGGCGTACCTATGACGACCTGGAGGCCCGGATCGCCCGGCTCGCCGAGGAGGAGGAGCTGGCCTCGATCCGGCCCGACCTCGACGGCAACCAGATCATGGAGATCCTCGGCATCGGTCCCGGTCGCGAGGTGGGCGAGGCCTACCGGTTCCTGCTCGAGCTGCGCCTGGACAACGGGCCGATGAGCGAGGCCGACGCGACGGCAGCCCTCCGGGACTGGTGGAACCAGCGGAACTGAGGACACCGCGGACGGCAAATTCGTCCGTCTTTCGGCCCCAGCGCACGCAGAGCGTGTTCCTCTGAGGGTGGCTTCGCGGGTCAGCTTCCCGACCCGCCGCCACACCTACTCACTGGGGGATAGAGGGGCATGGTCATGAGGCAATTCCTTGGCGCCGCCAAGCATCGGCGCCGTACGAAGCGGAGCAGGGCACGGGCCGTCCTGCTCGGTGCGCTCGCGATCGCGGCGGCCGGCGGGGTCGGCGCCGCGCACGCGATGACGAGCGACAGCGGCTCGTACAGCGTGGAGGTCACGGACAACACCCAGTGTGCGTCCGCGTCGACGTCCGGAGGCGCCATCGCGCAGTACTTCGGCGACGGCTGCCAGAGCTTCGGCACATCCGGGACCGGCAACTACGACACATTCCTCCAGATCCAGAACACTCCGACCGAGCAGGCCTTCAACACCGACGCGAAGAACCAGCTGGACGAGGGCTCCTCGCCCAACTGGAACCGCTCGATCAAGGTGAGCGCGATCCCGGTCGTCATGTACCAGGGCCAGCGCTACTTCGAGCTCTGGAACGACATCAACGAGTCCAACTCCACCAAGCGGATCGACCTCACCGACGTCGAGGTCTACTTCTCCGACGACCCGAACCTGGCCAACTACCCGTTCACGGGGCAGACCGGCGTCTCGAAGCAGTACGACTTCTCCGGAGACATCCGCATCAACGACGTCAACCAGGGCTCCGGTCGTGGCGACCTGCGCTACCTGGTGCCGACCGCCGGCATGGACATCCCGGCGAACTGCTCGTACGGCGACTCCTCCTGCTCGAAGTACTTCGTCCTCTACTCCAAGTGGGGCAACGCCGACGGCGCGGACCCGTACGCGAGCGACGGCGGCTTCGAGGAGTGGAAGGTCAAGCAGTACCCGTTCGTCCAAGTGACCAAGACCGTGAACGCGACGTACACGCGGACCTACGGATGGACGCTGGCGAAGACGCCTCCGGCCGACGTCAGCGAGTTCTACGGTCAGTCGCAGGACGGCACGTGGAACGTGACGGCGACCAAGGACGCCGGCACCATCTCGGACGCCGTCGTGTCCGGCACGATCACGGTCAACAACACCTCGGCGCTCGACGCGACGGTCTCCAGCGTCAACGACGTGCTGTCGGTCGACGGCGCGGTCTCGGCGAGCTGCGGCACCCTCCCCGTCACGCTGAAGCCGGGCAAGTCGCTCACCTGCACCTACTCCAAGACCCTCCCCTCGGGTGGCTCGGTGGCGCCGCAGGACCAGACCAACACCGCGACCGCCACGCTCGACAGCGGCGTCGTCTACAGCGGATCGGCGCCGGTCACCTTCGTCGGGACCCCGGTCAACAACGACATCACCGTCACCGACGGCGCCTCCTCGTGGACGGTGAGCAGCACGAACACCCACCCGGTCAAGCAGTCGTTCCCCTGCACGCAGGGCTCGGCCGCGACGGACACCCGCACCGTGGACAACACGGCCACGTCGAACCGCACCGATCCGGCATCGGCCTCGATGAACGTGACCTGCTACGGCCTGGACGTGGCGAAGACCGCGACCGGTGACTCGACCACGACGTACGGCTGGACGCTGTCCAAGAAGGCGCCGGCCGATGTCGACGAGTTCTACGGTCAGTCGGCCGACGAGAGCTGGCAGGTGACCGCGACCAAGGACTCCGGCACGGTGTCCGGCTCGACGGTCTCCGGCGCGATCACGGTCACGAACCCGGCACCCATCCCGGCCACGGGCGTGGCGGTCGCCGACCAGCTCGACGTCCCGGGCACCGCCGTCATCGACTGCGACCCGAGCACGGCCGGCAACCAGGCCACGGCGACGATCGCGGCGAACAGCTCGGTCGACTGTGCCTACACGGTGCCGCAGGGCTCCTCGACCGCGGCGACGAGCAACACCGCGACCGCGACGCTCGCCGGGGTGGACTACGCCAAGCAGGTCGGCGTCACCTGGAACCCGTCGACGCCGGTCAACGACTCGATCACCATCACCGACGGCGCCTCCTCGTGGACGGTCAGCAGCACCGACACCCACGCGGTCCCGCAGTCGTTCCCCTGCACCCAGGGCTCGGCCGCGACCGACACCCGGACGGTGACCAACACGGCGACCTCGCCGGGCATCGCGTCCGCGTCGGCGTCGATGAAGGTGACCTGCTACGGGCTGAACGTCGCGAAGACGGCGCAGACCAGCTTCACCCGCACCCACAGCTGGAGCGTGGCGAAGAAGCGCGTGATCGTCACCGGTGAGCACGACTTCGACGGCGACCCGTCGACGCTCGCCCTCGCCAACGGCGAGACCTACCTGGCGACGTACCAGGTCGGAGTGACGCACGTCAGCGCGGTCGACACGAACGCCAACGTCTCCGGCACCATCACGGTGACCAACCCGGCACCGATCCCGGCGACCGGCGTGGCCGTGGCCGACCGGTTCGGCGCGATGGACATCACCGTGGTCTGCCCGGGCGGTGGCTCCACCGTCGACATCCCGAAGAACAGCTCGGTCCAGTGCACCTACACCAAGGACCTGGCCGGCACGGCCGGCGGCACCAACAACGCCACCGCCACGCTTGCCGGGGTCGCGTACGGCGGCAGCGCGTCCGTCACCTTCGGTGCACCCAGCACCGAGACCGACGAGTGCGTGACGGTCACCGACGACATGGGGACGCCGGCGAACACCGCCGACGACAAGGCGCTGGGCACGGTGTGCGCCAAGGACCTGGCCGTCGGGGCGACGAAGTCGTTCACGTACACGATGACCATCGGGCCGTTCGCGACCTGCGGACCCCACGCCTTCACCAACACCGCGACGTTGGTCACCAACGACACGGCCACGGTGAAGAAGTCGTCGTACACGGTCAACGCCAGCACGCCCTGTGACACCGGCTTCACCCTCACCCAGGGCTACTGGAAGACGCACAACGACTCCTTCAAGGGAGGTGCGCCCTCCGACCCGACCTGGGCGAAGATCGGTCCGCTCAAGGAGAAGACGATCTTCTTCAAGAGCGGCCAGACCTACTACGCGGTGATGACCACTCCTCCGGCGGGCAATCCGTACTACCAACTGGCGAAGCAGTACATCGCGGCCGTCCTCAACAGCCTCAACGGTGCGGGTACGTCGTGCGTGGACACCCAGATGGCGCAGGCCAAGGTGCTGTTCCAGACCTACACCCCGGCACAGGTCAAGAACGGGAGCGCGACCCTGAAGAGCCAGTTCGTCTCGCTCGCCAACACGCTGACCCTCTACAACGAGGGGAAGATGTGCGTCCCGCACGCCGACCAGGACCCGGTCTCCCCGATCTGAGGAGTCTGAGTCCGACCGGCTGAACCATCGGACCGTGGTGACGACCTTCGCGGTCGCCACCACGGTCCGGTGCTGTTGCCCGGGGTCGGCCGTCCGCTCAGCGCAGGCTGATGTCGGGCAGGAAGGCGTCGAGCAGGAGCTCCCGCATGCGGTCCACGGTCATGCCCGTGGTGTGGGCGAGCAGCTGGATGGCCAGGCCGTCGACGAGAGCGGTGAACCGCGTCGCGAGCGCTTCGACGTCGACCTTCGGGGCGATCCCCTCATGACGGCACTCCTCGAGCAGCACGACGACGACGTCGCGCCAGCGTGAGTAGAGCAGCCGCTGGTTGGCCCGGAGCTGCGGCTGCAGCATGGCCTCGTTCCAGGACTGCACCCACACCGACCACTCCGCGAAGTCGTCTCCGGACCGGGGCAGCTGGAGCTCGATGAGCCGGCGCAGTTTCTCCAGCGGCGAGTCCGCGTCGACGAACCGGGCCTCGAGCTGGCGGTGGAGCCGGTCCGCGTAGAAGAACAGCGCCCCCCGGAGCGCGTCCTCGAGCGAGGCGAAGTGGTAGTGCACCGTGCCGGTGCTCGTCCCGCAGGCCCGGGCGATGTCGACGACGCGGACCTGGTGGAAGCCCCGGGTGGCGATCAGGTTCGCGGTCGCCTCGAGGATCTGGGACCGACGGACGACGGGGTCGGCGTGCTCCGCCCGTCGTCGTACGCCGGCGGCCTCGGCCGCCCGGAGGCTGGCGGGCGCCTTGGCCGCGCCGCGCTCGAGGTAGCGCAGCGGCACGTCACCGAGCTCGGCGAGCGCGACCAGCTCCTCGGCCCGCAGCCGCCGCGTCCCGCGCAGCGCCTTGGACAGCGCGGTCGCGTCGATGCCGAGCCGTTCGGCGACCTCGCGCTGGGTCAGGCCGGTCGCTCGGACCACGCGCCGGGCCCGCTCGGCGATCGCGGCCGTGTCAGCAGCGGTGGCGGCAGCGGTGTCAGCGGCGGGGCTCATCGAGGGTCATTGTGCAGCATCGCCCGCCTGCTCCAGCGACGCGACGACCTCGGCAGCGGCCCGGATGCCGGAGCTGATCGCCCCGTCGATGTAGCCGTTCCAGGTGTCGGCGGTCTCGGTGCCGGCCCAGTGGATCAGGCCGGTGGGTCGGCGCCATCCCTCCGCTCCCGACCGCGACCAGGTGCCCGGGGCGGGGTACGCCTCGTAGCCGCCGCCGATGATCGGGTCCTCGGCCCAGTTCTTCTCGACGTACCCGACGACGGCGCGGGCCCGCTCGCCCATGACGGCAGCGAGGTCCGCGATGACGGCCTCGCGCCGCGCGGCGTCGTCGAGCTTGGCCCAGACGTCCAGCCGATCGGCGTACACGAACGCGACGAGGACGCCCCGCTCGGCGTCGTCGGGAGAGTTGTCGAAGACGACGCCCACCGTCTCGGGCGTGTAGATCGTGGCGATGCCCGAGTTGTCCGCCGCGCGCCAGAACGGCGTCGCGTAGGTGACGTGCACCTTGGCCACGCGCCCCATCGCGTTGCCCTCGAGCCAGGCCCGCTTGGCGGCGGGCAGCGGGGGCGTGACGTCGATGGCGCGCGCAGCCGGAGGGGGCACGGTGACCACGACACGGCGACAGGTGAGCTCGCCCGACGTCGTCGTCACGGTCACGACGTTGCCGTCGCTGCGGAGGGCACGGACCGGCGTACCGAGGCGGACCCGGTCGCCCAGCAGTCGGGCTGCCGCGCGCGCCGGACCGTCGGCTCCGTCGTGGAACCGGCGGTCCTGAGCGCAGTCACGGGTCTCCATCAGCTGCGTGTAGCCCCCCGCACCCCGGAGGTAGAGCAGGACGTGGAGGATCGAGATCTCCTCGGGCTCCGTGCACCAGACGCCGTGGATGGCGAGCGCGAGACGCGCCCGCGCGTCGAGGTCGGCCGTCGCCGCGGCGAAGAAATCGGCAGCGGACTGCCGGTCCCACTCCTCGAAGTGCTCGGTGGTCCAGGGCGACGCCGGGTCGACCAGGACGGCCAGCTCGTCGAGCAGGGCGGTGATCCGCTCGTACTCGGCGACGCCGGGGCCCGCGTCCGGGCCTGCGCCGACGTACTCCACGCGACTGCCGTCGCGCCAGATCTCGGTGCTTCGGCCGTCCTCGTAGGTGGGGAAGGTGGTGCAGCCGAACCGGTCGGCCATCGCCAGCAGGTGGTGCTGGGTCGGTCCGACCCACTGTCCGCCGTGGTCGATGCGTACGCCGCCCTCGACCGTGCTGAGGGTGCGACCGCCGACCCGGTCACCTGCTTCCAGGACCAGCACGTCGACGCCGGCGTCGTGGAGCTCCAGCGCCGTGGTCAGGCCGGCATAGCCGGCGCCGACCACGAGCACCTCGACGTCGACGGGCGGGGGCGTGGGATCCATATCGGGCATGGGCCAAGCGTGAGCAAGATTGACTGAGAAGTCAAGAGTTGCGATCTGACTCTTGACACCCTCCTGTGATCCACGCAACATTGATCGACCGATCAGAACTTGCGGACAGAGGATGGTGCCCCATGAGTGCGACAGAGAAGCCGACCGTGGCGTCGGGTACGCCGACGCCCGAGCTGCGGCAGGGCGCGCTCGGCGCCGCGGCCAGCGTGATCCTGGCGACCGCATCCGCGGCACCGGCGTACAGCCTCGCCGCGACCATCGCCTTCGTCGTCGCGCTCGTCGGCTTCCAGGCACCCGCGGTCGTCGTGATCGCCTTCGTGCCGATCCTCTTCGTCTCCTTCGGCTACGCGGCGCTGAACGCCGCGGACCCCGACTGCGGCACGATCTTCGCCTGGGGCAGCCGCGTCTTCGGCCCCCGGGTCGGCTTCCTCGGCGGGTGGGCGATCATCGCCTCCTTCGTGCTGGTGATGGGCAGCCTCGCCCAGGTCGCCGGGCAGTACGTCTTCCTGCTCGTCGGGGCCGACAGCATCGGTACCGATGCGAGCAGCCCCTGGGTGCTGCTCGTCGGCCTCGGCTGGATCGCCCTGATGACGATGGTCTGCTACCGCGGGATCGAGGTCGCCGCGGCGGTGCAGCGGGTGATGCTCTACCTCGAGTTCGCGATGCTGGTGATCTTCTCGGCGGTCGCGCTCGTCAGGGTCTACACCGGCCACGGGACGAGCGGATCGACCCACCCGAGCCTGTCCTGGTTCAACCCCTTCGCCGTCGGTTCCGCGTCGGACCTGGTCAGCGCGATCGTGCTCATGCTCTTCATCTACTGGGGCTGGGAGACGGCCGTGACCGTCAACGAGGAGACCGCCGACCGCCGCCGCGTCCCCGGACTCGCCGCGATCGTGTCGACGGTGGTCCTCCTGGCGCTGTTCCTCAGCGCGATGGTCGCCACCCTGGCGATCGCAGGCATCGGCACCGACGGTGTCGGCCTCGGCAACCCGGACAACTTCGGCGACGTCTTCTCCGGCCTGGGCCACGCGGTGTTCGGCACCAGCGCGGCCGGCAACGCGGCCTGGCACCTGCTGCTGCTGATGGTGCTGACCTCGGCCGCCGCATCCGCCGAGACCACGGTGCTGACCCTGGGTCGCACGATGCTGTCGATGGGTCGTGCGGGTGGGCTGCCGACCAGGTTCGCCGAGGTGCACCCGCGCTTCGCCAGCCCCCGGTTCGGGACGATCGCCGTCGGCGTCGCCGGCGGGGTCGTGTACGTCGTCATGAACTTCATGTCGCACGGCCTCGTGATCGGCGACGCGGTGACCTCGTGCGGCCTCATGATCGCGCTGTACTACGGGCTGACCGGCATCACCTCGGCATGGGCCCACCGTCGGGTGCGCACCCGACGCCTCCAGCGCAGCATCCTCCCGGGCATCGGCGGACTCGTCCTGGTGGCGGCGGGGCTCTGGAGCCTGAAGAACGACCTGGACCCGGTCAGCAGCTACACCTCGTGGACCGTCCCGGGGCTCGAGTGGCACGTCGGGGGCGCCTTCGTCATCGGCGTGCTCACCGTGCTGGTCGGGCTCGTCGTGCTGCTCGTCCTGCAGCGGTGCATCCCGACCTTCTTCGAGGACGGGCTGGAGCCGCTGCGCGTCGAGGGATGACTGCCCTCGGGCCGAAGCCGAGCGCCGACGCTCGCGAACGCACAAGAGGCCGGCCCCGTGGGGGACCGGCCTCTTGTCGTCGTACGACGTGTCAGGCGCCGATGATGAAGGCCTCGAGCTGCGCGCGGCCCTCGCTGTCCTCGATCTGGACCGGCGGGCTCTTCATGAGGTACGCCGACGCGGGCAGGATCGGGCCGCCGATGCCGCGGTCCTTCGCGATCTTCGCCGCGCGGACGGCGTCGATGATGATGCCGGCCGAGTTCGGGGAGTCCCAGACCTCGAGCTTGTACTCCAGGTTGAGCGGGACGTCACCGAACGCGCGACCCTCGAGGCGCACGTAGGCCCACTTGCGGTCGTCGAGCCACGCCACGTAGTCGGACGGGCCGATGTGGACGTTCTTGCTGTCGATCAGGCCGGCCAGCGGGCCGGTCAGGTTCGACGTGACGGCCTGGGTCTTCGAGACCTTCTTGGACTCCAGGCGCTCGCGCTCGAGCATGTTCTTGAAGTCCATGTTGCCGCCGACGTTGAGCTGGTAGGTGCGGTCCAGCACCACGCCGCGGTCCTCGAACAGCTTGGCCATCACGCGGTGGGTGATGGTCGCGCCGACCTGGGACTTGATGTCGTCGCCGACGATCGGGACGCCGGCAGCCTCGAACTTGGCCGCCCACTCCGGGTCGGAGGCGATGAAGACGGGGAGGGCGTTGACGAAGGCCACGCCGGCGTCGATCGCGCACTGGGCGTAGAACTTGTCGGCCTCCTCCGAGCCCACCGGGAGGTAGGAGACGAGGACGTCGGCCTGCGAGTCCTTGAGCGCCTGGACGACGTCGACGGCCTCCGCGGAGGACTCCTCGATCGTCATCCGGTAGTACTTGCCCAGACCGTCGAGGGTCGGGCCGCGCTGGACCTCGACACCGAGGGTCGGGACGTCGCAGATCTGGATGGTGTTGTTCTCGGAGGCGTTGATGGCCTCGGAGAGGTCCTTGCCGACCTTCTTGTCGTCGACGTCGAAGGCGGCGACGAACTCCACGTCGGACACGTGGTACTCGCCGAACTTGACGTGCATCAGACCGGGGACGGAGCCCGCCGGGTCAGCGTCCCGGTAGTAGTGCACGCCCTGGATGAGGGACGTGGCGCAGTTGCCCACGCCGGCGATCGCTACGCGAACCGAACCCATAGGAGGTCCTTCCTTACTTTTCTTGAGAGGTGGTGGGCGTGGTGGCCGCACCACGCTCGGCGTTGATGAGCTCGGAGAGCCAGCGGACTTCCCGCTCGACCGACTCGACACCGTGCCGTTGCAGCTCGGTGGCGTAGCGGTCGACCTCCTTCTGCGTCATGGCCAGGTCGCGCTGGACCCGGTCGAGACGTTCCTGCAGCCGGGATCGCCGGCCCTCGAGCACCCGCAGCCGGATCTCCATGTCCGTGGAGGAGAAGAACCGGAACCGGATGTCGAAGTTGTCGTCCTCCCACGCAGCGGGTCCGACCTCGGACATCAGCCGGGCGAACTCCGCCCGACCGTCGTCGGTCAGCTGGTAGGTGATCCGCTGACGCCGCGACGGGACCCCCCCGGGCCCGACCTCGGAGATCAGGTTGCCGCGCAGCATCTTCTTCAGCGCCGGGTAGAGCGAGCCGTAGGACAGCAGCCGACCCCACCCGAGCATCAGGTTGAGCCGCTTGCGCAGCTCGTAGCCGTGCATGGGCCCCTCGTGCAGCAGTCCGAGGACCGCAAGCTCGATGGTGTCGCCGCGCCGTGCCATGCGATCTATCGTACCGATATATCCGCGGAACGTGAACTCCCGATGGATCGGGAGTGTCGGGCACGTGCCCTTGGGGTACGCCGGGAGGTCCTGCGTACCCTGATCCGCGTGGCTGCAGCGCAAGGAAATCGCCGGATGCCCCGATCGAGCGGCGCTCGTGGGGGACGGTCCGCTCGACCGCGGGACTGGAAGTCGCGCCTGAAGCGCCTGACGCTGTGGGCGCTGGTCGCCTTCCTGGTGTGCACCCTGGTCGGGATCGTCGGCTTCGTCGTCGCCTACAAGGCGATCAACATCCCCGACCCGAACGCGGAGTACCTCACCCAGACCACCCACGTCTACTACGCCGACGGCAAGACCGACCTCGGCGACTTCGCGGTCCAGGACCGCACGGCGATCCCGTTCGCGGAGATGCCGCAGACGATCAAGGACGCGGTCGTGGCCGCGGAGAACCGCAGCTTCTGGACCGACCACGGCATCGACCCCAAGGGCATCCTGCGCGCCGCGTTCAGCAACGCCCAGGGCAACGCGACCCAGGGTGGCTCCACGATCACCCAGCAGTACGTGAAGCTGCTCTACCTGACCCAGGAACGCAGCATCAAGCGCAAGATCAAGGAAGCGATCCTGTCGCTGAAGATCCAGCAGCAGCTGTCCAAGCAGACGATCCTCGAGGGCTACCTCAACACCGTCTACTTCGGTCGCGGCGCGTACGGCGTGCAGGCGGCCGCCCGCTCCTACTTCGACGTCGACGCCAAGAACCTCACCCTGCGTCAGTCGGCGGTCCTGGCGTCGCTGGTCAACAACCCCAGCGGCCTGGACCCCGCCAACGGCAAGGCGTCCCGGGCAGCGCTGATCGAGCGCTACGACTACGTCCTGGGCGGCATGGAGTCGATGGGCACCGCCCAGCCCACGCAGGTGTCGAAGGCGCTCGACCACCTCCCGAAGTTCCCGAAGATCAAGTCCGAGGACCGGTACGGCGGGCAGCGCGGCCACATCCTGTCGATGATCAAGCAGCAGCTGCTGAGCCTCGGCTTCAGCGAGCAGGAGATCGCGGGCGGCGGCCTGCAGGTCACGACGACCTTCACCAAGCGGGCGATGAACGCCACCGCCGCCGGGGTGAAGAAGATCCGCCCGGCCGGCTTCGGCCCGCGCCGGCTGCACGTCGCCGCCGCGTCGATCCAGCCCGGCACGGGTGCCGTCCGTGGCCTGTACGCCGGCCAGGACTACCTCCTCTCCCAGCTCAACTGGGCCGTGCTGGGCGGCCAGGCCGGGTCGACGATCAAGCCGTTCGCGCTCGCCGCGGGGCTCAAGGCCGGCTTCTCGCTGAAGGACACCTTCCAGGGCAACAGCCCCTACCGCTACCCGGACGGCACGGAGGTCAACAACGAGGGCCACACCTCCTACGGCGCGAAGGTGTCGCTGACCAAGGCGCTCGAGGAGTCGATCAACACCGCGTTCGCGGACCTGACCATGTCGATCCCGAACGGTCCGCAGAAGATCGTGGACATGGTCAACGCGGCCGGCATCCCGCCGGCGACGCCCGCGAACCCGGCGTACGGCTTCCCCGACCACTCGCCCGGCCAGGAGGCCAACGCCGGCGTGGCGCTCGGGTCGGAGACGGTCAGCCCGATCAACATGGCCAATGCCTACGCCACGATCGCCAACCACGGCGTGGCGGCGGACCCGTACATCATCGAGAAGGTCGTGGACGCCAAGGGCGTCACCCGCTACCAGCACGAGGTGACCACCCACCGGGCGATGCCGGCCGACATCGCGGCCGACACCACCTACGCGATGGAGCAGGTCGTCCAGCACGGCACCGGCACGGCAGCTCTCTCGCTCGGCCGCCCCGCGGCCGGCAAGACCGGCACCGCCACGAACGCGCTCGACCAGGTCTCCTCGGCGTGGTTCGCCGGCTTCACGCCGCAGATGTCGACGGCCGTCATGTACGTCCGTGGTCAGGGCAACGGCCAGCTCGACGGCTGGCTGCCGTCGTACTTCGGCGGTCACTTCCCGGCCGAGACCTGGACCGCGATCATGCAGCAGGAGATGGCGGGCCTCCCCGTCGAGCAGTTCCCGCCGCCGGCGTTCGTCGACGGTACGGCGCCGACCTCCGGGCACGCGCCGATCCCGACCAAGGCGCCGCCGCCGAAGCACACCAAGGCGCCCCACACCTCGGCCCCCACGAAGGCGACCTCGGCTGCCACGTCGTCGGCCGCTACCGCGACCTCGTCGAGCGCGGCGACGGCGACTGCGACGGCACCGAGCTCGAGCACGGTGACGCTTCCGACGGGTCCCACGCACAAGCCGAAGAACACCGTCGGCTCGAACCCGAGCCAGTGAGGTGAGCGGCCGCGACGAGCGCGTCCACCCCTCCCGCGAGGACGGGGTCGTCGCGACGCTGAGCGAGGTGGTCGGCGGACCGATGGGCACCCGGGCCGCCGGGCACCGCTGGTGGACGCCCACCCGGGTCCTGCTGCTGCTCACCGCGGTCGTGTTCAGCCTCGGGCTGGTCCAGAAGGCGCCCTGCGCGCTGGCGACCGGGCACGACCAGAACTGGACCTACACGCACATGTGCTACACCGACCTGCGGCCGTTGTACGTGCCGCGGGGGTTCGCCGAGGCGAAGTGGCCCTACACGGGCAACGCCGAGGTCCGGGCGCGGTACGAGACCATGGAGTACCCGGTCGGCATCGCGTACTGGGCGTGGGGCGCGTCCTGGATCACCCACTGGCTGAACGGGTCGCCGGACCTGGCTGCCCGGGCCGCCGAGCCGGTCGACCAGCTCGCCGGTGAGCCCTCGGTCGTGCGGGAGATGACGATCTTCACCCTCGTCAACGCGGTCGGCTTCGGCGCGCTCGCGCTGCTGGCCACCTGGTGGCTGGCCAAGGTGAACCCGCGTCGGCCCTGGGACGCGGCGGTGTTCGCGCTGTCGCCGACCCTGGTCCTCGCCGGCCTCGTCAACTGGGACCTCCTCGCCGTCGCGGCGGTCGCCGGAGCGCTGTGGGCCTGGTCGCGCGACCGCCCGCTCGTCACCGGCCTGCTCATCGGGCTCGGCACCGCCATCAAGCTCTACCCTCTGTTCCTCCTCGGCGCGGTCGCCGTGATCGTGATCCGCGAGCGGCGCTACTTCGACCTGTGGTTCGCCAGCGTGGGTGCCCTGGTCGGCTGGGCCGTGCTCAACGGCCCGCCGATGGTCTTCCAGGAGGCCCAGTGGCGGGTGTTCTGGACGTTCAACTCCGAACGGTCCGCGGACCTCGGCTCGCTCTGGCAGGTCATCGCGCAGGCCAGCGGCTCGACGCTCAGCCCGCACCTGATCAACACCTGGTCCTGGGCGCTGTTCGGTGGCTGGTGCCTCGTCGTCGCGCTGATCGGCTGGACGGCGCGACGCGCGACGCTGGCCCAGCTCGGGTTCCTCGTCGTGGCGGGCTTCCTCGTCGTCAACAAGGTCTACTCGCCGCAGTACGTGCTGTGGCTGCTGCCGCTCGCCGCCCTGGCGCGCCCGCGGTGGCGGGACCAGATCGTCTGGCAGGCGTGCGAGGTCTACTACTTCTGCACGATCTGGTGGTACCTGGCCGGCGAGCTGGCCCCGGCCGGCGGAGGCAACGCCGGCTTCTACTGGCTCGGCATCGGGGTTCGGGTCCTCGGCGAGCTCTACCTGGCGGCGGTGATCATCCGCGAGATGTACCGGCGGGAGCCGGTGCGGCGCAGCTCAGACCCCGTCCGGGAGCAGGTCGACGACGGCGACCCGGCAGTCCCCGACGAGGGCCAGCGGCTCGAGCCCGGTCCGTACGACGTCGTACCGGCCCAGTAGCTCGGCACCCAGGCGCGGCGACCCGTCGAGCACGGCCACGAACCGGAGGCCGTGCGAGGGCGCTCCGTCGAGGACGACCTCGTCGGTGAGCTCGACGGTCTCGACGGCCGAGGCGAACCGGCCCCGGCGGGTCATCACGTTGAAGTCGACGCTGGGACCGGCCGGCGTACCGATGACGTGGTCCTCGCCGCGGAAGCGGTACGGCGCGAACGGCTCGAGAACGTGCTCGACCCCCTCGACCGCCAGCGTCAGCGACGACCCCTCGACCAGGGTGATGACCCGGTCGATCCCGGGCAGCGCCGAGAACGGTCCGCTGTCCGCGACCGTGGCGAAGCTCAGCCGCCAGTCGACGCCGGTCGGGCCGTCGGCGCGCGCGACCTCGGCGGTGGTGCCGGTGCCGTTGGCCCACGGCATGACCGCGTGATCGACGCTGCGCAGGACCTGCCGGGTCATCAGTCGACGACCACGTCGTCGAAGGTGGTGGCGGTGTAGCGCACCCGGACGTCGACGGTGTCGCCCACCGCCGGCACGTGCGCGCCCGCGGGGAGGAACAGCATCGAGGCCTGCATGTGTGGCGGCTCGGCGAACAGCCGGAGCTTCCCGTCGACGGAGTACGGCGAGCGCACGAACCCAGCCGCGTCCAGACCACCGCGCGCCAGGGTCGAGGCCCGCGCCTTGAGCGAGCCCTCGCCGGTGGGCGCCTCGAGGCCGATCCCGTGCGCGGTGCCGCCGCTGACCACGAGCAGGTGGCCGGGCTTCGGGGCGCTGCGGCCGCGGTAGCCGTAGTGCTCGCCACGGTCGATCGGGTGCACGTCGAGCACGGTCGCGGTCACGGTGAGCGCCGCCCGGTCACCGAGCCACAGGCCGGTGCCGATCCGCGGGCGGATGGTGAAGTCGGCGTACTCCTCCCGGAGGCGGGTGAGCTCGGGAGGGGTCAGGTGGCTGACCCAGATGGTGGCTGCGCGCGGCCCCGGCACGTCGGCGCCGATGTAGTCGGTGACGAGACGCTTGACCTCGGAGTAGTGGCCGCCGGCCGCGAGCGGCAGGTGCAGCGCGAGCCCCTCCACCCGGGCACCGGGGTGCTTGCGGAGCAGGTCGCCGGCCTCCCACAGCTCGGGAGCGGACATGCCGTGCCGGCGCATGCTCGTCATCCGCTCCAGGACGACCCGGGAGCGCGGCTCGTGGGCGAGGAGGGCGCGCAGGTCCTCGAGCCGGCTGATCGTGTGGATCAGGTTGACGCCCTGCGGCGGGATCCAGGGGCGCCACGGGGTGAGGACCAGGAGGTCGCCGTCCCAGCGGGTCTGCAGCGCCGGCACCTCGTCGTAGGTGCCGGCTGCGACCGCCGTGACGTCGTGCCCGCGTCCGCGCAGCCAGTGCGCCTTGCGCCCGAGGCGGGCGACGGTGAAGCCGTAGCCGTTGCCCTTGGCGACCGGCACCAGGCCCGGGTTGGCGTCGGCCACCTGCTCGAGGTGGGCCCGCCAGCGCGGGCCGTCGACGTGGAGGGTGAGGCTCATGTCAGCGGCGCTCCATGTACATCTGGAAGGCCTTGTACAGCGGCCGGTTGAGCGGCAGGTCCCACTCCCCGGCGTACTCCACGGCCTCGCCGCCGGTGCCGACCTTGAACTGGATAAGCCCGACGTGCGGGTCGTCGGCGTCGAGGGTCTCGGTGATGCCGCGTAGGTCGTAGACGGTTGCTCCGGCCGCGATGGCCTCGCGGATCATCGCCCACTGGATGGCGTTCGAGCCACGGACCTCGCGCTTGGCGGTCGAGGAGGCGCCGTAGGAGTACCAGGCGTGCTGGCCGACGCGGATCGCGATGGTGCTGGCGACCAGGTCACCCTCGTGGTGCGCGAGGTGGAGCCGGAAGCGGTCCGGGTCCTCGGCGGTGAGGGCGTCGTACATCGTCTGGAAGTAGGACAGCGGGCGCGGCGTGAAGTGGTCGCGCTGCGCGGTGTGCACGTAGAGCTCGTGGAAGGCCGGCAGGTCCTCGCGGGTGCCGACGGTGGTGACCACCCCCTCCTTGGCCGCCTTCTTGATGTTGCGGCGCCAGAGCTGGTTCATGCCGGCCAGCACGGCATCCTCGGTGCGCGGGGTGCCGTCGGCCTCGGCGAGCGGGACCTGGAAGACGAACTGCGGCTGCCCGGCGGCGAAGCCGCCCTCGACGCCCTGGTGGCGCCAGCCGAGCCGGTTCAGCTGGCTGACCGCGCGGGCGCCGGCGGCGGGGCGCTCTGCCGGAGGGATCTGGGACAGCAGGCGTACGCCGGGATCGGCGATGCCCTCCTTGACCTGCGCCGTGGTCCACCGGGCCGTCACGACCGGCGGGCCGATCCGGACGGCGAACGCACCCTGCTTCTTCAGGTGGGCGGCCAGGGGGGTGAGCCAGGCGCCGAGGTCGTCGCTGTCCCAGTCGAGAACGGGACCCTCGGGGAGGTAGGCCAGGTAGCGCTTGACCTTCGGCAGCTGCCGGTAGAGGACCAGCGCGGCACCGACCTGGGTGCCGTCGGGTTCGAACCAGCCCAGCGACTCCGCCCTCCACTCGCTCTTCACCCTCGCCCAGGCCGGCGTCTGCAAGAAGCTGGCGGAGGGCAGGGTCGCGAGGTAGTCGTGGTGCTCGGTCGGGGAGATCGGGCGCACGCTCGGCATGGGGCTCAGGCTACCCATGGCGTCGGGGTCGGATCGCCCCGCACTCGGTCGCACCGGCACCGAGAAATGCGGAATTACCGGGATGGGCGGTCGATAACTATTGTTAATGCCGCTCGCACTTGAGCGTGAACAAGGGACTTTCTCGGGAAAGGCGGTCCTTGTGTCGACCAGACGTGACAGACGGCGGGCGGCGACGTACGAGGAGATCGTGGCGGCTGCCCGCGCGCAGCTGGCCGAGGGCCGCGAGCTCGCCCTGCGCGGGATCGCCGATGCCATCGGGATGAGCTCGCCCGGCCTGTACCGGTACGTGAGCAGCCGCAGCCAGCTCGTCGACCTGGTCGCCGAGACGATCGACGCCGACGCGGTGCGGGCCGTCGAGTCCGACGTGCTCGGTTATCCCGAGGGCGACCCCGCCGCACGCTGGGTCGCGGGGTGGGCCGGCTACCGGCAGTGGGCACTGCGCCACAGCGGTGAGTTCCGGCTCGTCATCGGTCATCCGCGCAGCGGGGGCGAGCAGGCGCTGAGCCTGCGTGAGGCCTCCGACGGCTACCTGGGGATGTTGCTGCACGAGCTGTGGCGCCACGAGCGCTTCGAGATCCCCGAGCCGGTCGCGTCCCGGGTCGCGACGTACGAGGCGGGCACCCGATCGGGTCGTGCCGGGGAGTGGCCGGCAGGTTTGGCGTGGCTGCACCAGCGCGTGTCCGCGGCACACAACGGGATCATCGCGCTCGAGGTCACCGGGTACGTCCCGGACGATCTGGTGGCCGATGCGGCGCTCTTCCGGGAGACCGTCCTGGACTGGCTCCCGCGGCTGGGCCTGCAGTCGGAGACCGCGCGGCTCGCGGCGGTTCTCGATGCTGAACTCCTGGTGTGAAACGACTTTCTGAAAAGAAAATCATTCGGAGCAATACCGGACCCGGTCTAGACATCGGCATTCCGTGACGATAAGAATCGGCACAGGGAGCAGGGATAGTCGAACGACCAGCCAGGTTCCTGCCACGGTTCGACCAATGGTCTGGGGGATCACCGGTAGTCCGTGGCGGTGGTAGGAGGGCCGCCCATCGCAGCCCGCGCCGATCCTGCCGACCAGTTTCCTCGGGGATTCGAAGCGGCGCGGGAGCGTCGCGGGTCAGGACGGTGACGCAGATGGGCGCAGTCGCGTCGACCGCAGAACGCGGTCGGAGCGCACGCGGGGGGCTCGTGGCCCGCACCGCGCTGCGCCTCCTCGCGCTCCTCGGCTTCGCGTGCGTCGCGATCATCCTGTGCAGCACCTCCGCCAACGCGGACAGCGCCGGTGATCCCGGGCAGGACGCCCCTCCCGCACCCAGCACCGACGGGGTCCCCGGGCTGCTGACGACCACGGACACCGTGCTCCGGTCGGTCGTCACGCCCGCAGCGCCTCAGGTCCCTCACGCCGCGGCGCCCGCCGTCCACCGGACCGCCTCGGCCGACCCGGTCACCGCCGCGATCTCGCCGATCCGGGACGCCGTCACGAAGGAGTCGCCGCGCAGCACCGGTTCGCCGGAGCACGCGGACCCCGTGGCGCTTCCGCTGCACGACGTGCTGACGCCCGTCGTCGGTGCCGCCACCCAGACGGTCACGCGCACGCTCGACGCTGTCGCCGACACGACCTCGTCGGTCTCGGCTCTCGCGCCGGCGACCACGCTGCTGCGCAACCTCAGCACCTCGACCACCCAGGTCGCCTCGAGCGTCGGATCGCTCACCACCCACGTCGACACCGGCCTGGTGTCGGTGGTGGCCGCCACCGACAGCCTGCTCACGCCGCTCACCGGCGGCGACCGACAGCTCGCCTCCACGGGCTCCTCCTCGTCGACGAGCACGGGTACCTCGTTCGCCCCGCCGACCATCGGCGGCACGTCGGACATCGCCTCCCTCGGCGTACTCGGCGGTCTGCGGGAGCCCGCGCTCAGCCAGCAGCCCACCCTCACCGGCTCCGGCCCGGGCGTGCTCGCGGCACCCCCGCAGCCGGCCGGGGTCTCCGCGGTGCAGTCCGTTCCGGCCGTCGTCGTCGCTCCGGCGACTCCGGCGTTCGGTGCAGTCGGTACCGCCATGGGCTCCGTGCCTGGCACCGCCGTGGGCGGCTCGAGCGCTCTGCACGAGCAGACCGAGGCCCCCCGCGGCTTCGACTTCCGGGCGGTGATGGCGATCGGACGTGCGTGCCACTCCGTCGTCCGACCGCTGCCCGGCACTCCTCTGGTCGACCCGGGCTTCTCGCCCGACTGAGCTCGAGGGTCCCGCGTCGTTCACGTGACGCGGGAGCCGCCGACCGACGGCAGCCGCCCCTGTGCGGACTGGTCGTCGATGGCGTCGACGGCGTTCGCAGGAGTTGATGCTCCCTCTCTTCGCAGAACCACTTCCTCGAAGCGATACCTGAAACAGGAGTACTCAGATGTCCCCCAAGTCTCGGAACACGCGCAGGCGCACGGAAGCGCCCGCCGAGTGGCAGCCCATCGGGCTCGCCACCCCTGTCCGCCCGACGCCGACCACGGTCGACGCGCGGACCCTGGTGCACGACCTCGCGGTCGCGCAGGCACGGCGGGCAGCCCGGTCCGTCATCACCCCCGGTGTCGTCCTCGCGGCGACGCTCGGGATCACCTCGTACGCCGCCGCGAGCGGTGCCATGCCCGACGCCACCGTCAGCACGAGCACGACCGCGACGCCGACCACGTCCAGCTCGACCACCACGTCGACGTCGACCACGTCCACCACGTCCACCACGTCGACGCCGACCATGTCGACGACGGCCACCACCCCCGGCGTACCGATGCCCACCACCGGTGGTGGCGCCGGCCTGTCCGGTCTCTCGGGTCTGGGGGCCAGCATCCCGGGTGGGAACCTCCCGGTGATCGGGAAGTTCGTCGCCAACGCGCCGGCCATCTTCAGCGCCGGTCTCCTCGGTGGTACCCCCGCGGTGCAGACCTCGGTCGACCCGCACCAGACGGGCCACTCCACCGGTGACACCACCGCTCCGGGCGGCGGCGACATGTGCGACTTCTTCCTGCAGCACATGTGGAAGAACGAGGACGGCATCCCGGTGCTGGGCAGCAACTCGCACTTCCTGACCTACCACACCGATCCGGCGTACAAGAACCTGATCCTGTCGCTGGCCAGCGGTGCGATCGGTAACTCGGAGATGCCGATCGTCAACATCTACCAAGGTCCGCTCGGCTGGATCCCGATCTTCAACCCGACCCACGTCCGGGGCCACGGCACCGACTACGTCACGCTGCTCACCGGGTGTGGGGGCATGGGTCTGCCGATCGACACCAAGACCGGCAGCGTCAACCTCGACCGGCTGCCCACTCCGGAGAAGGCGCTGAACCTCGCGACGCGGGTCATGCCGAACGTCCCGTCGCTGCCGAAGCTCATGGGGCCGGACTACCTGTACAACACGCTGCGGGTCGACGAGATCACCAACCGGCTCGGCTTCAACACGGTCATGACCCCCGAGGAGTACCTCGCGTTCGCGGGCAAGAACTTCGACGCGTTCCGCCTCGTCGGACAGACCGTGCTGGAGAAGATGAACAATCCGGCGAGCATCCTCGACGTCCTCAAGGTCACCGACAACATCCAGACCCTGCAGTCGCTCGGTCTCCCGGGCCTGCCGGGCTCGAGCGGCGGCTCGCTGACCGGCAAGCTCCCGACGGGTGGGCTCACCGCAGGCCTCCCGACGGCGGGCCTGACCGACAGCCTGCCCACATCCAGCGCTCCCGTGGTCGGGCCGCTGCTGGCTGACGCCCTCGGTGGCAAGGCCACGCCGCCGGCCGGTGTCGGGCTGCCGGGGACGAGCACCAGCATCGACAACGGTTCCACGACTCCGGGTTCGACCACTCCGGGTTCGACCACTCCGGGTTCCACGACTCCGGGTTCGACCACTCCGGGTTCGACCACTCCGGGTTCGACCACTCCGGGTTCGACCACTCCGGGTTCGACCACTCCGGGTTCGACCACTCCCGGTTCCACGACTCCGGGGAACACCGGGTCGGACTCGTCACCGCTGGGCGGCCTGATCCCGTCCGGCACCCTGCCGGGCGCTGACCTGCTCAGCTCGATCCCCGTTCTGGGCGGCTCGCTCTCCTCGGTGACCGGTACTCCGGGTTCGACCGCTCCGGGTTCCACGACTCCGGGTTCCACGACTCCGGGTTCCACGACTCCGGGTTCGACGACTCCGGGTTCGACGACTCCGGGTTCCACGACTCCGGGTTCCACGACTCCGGGTTCGACGACTCCGGGTTCCACGACTCCGGGTTCCACGACTCCGGGTTCCACGACTCCGGGTTCCACGACTCCGGGTTCCACGACTCCGGGTTCCACGACTCCGGGTTCCACGACCCCGGCCGGATCGCTGCCGGGCCTTGACGTCCTGGGCAGCCTGCCCGTGGTCGGTGGCGTGCTCTCGGGTGCGACGAACCCTGGTTCCACGAACCCTGGTTCCACGAACCCTGGTTCCACGAACCCTGGTTCCACGAACCCCGGTTCCACGAACCCCGGTTCCACGAACCCCGGTTCCACGAACCCCGGCTCCACGAACCCCGGCTCCACGAACCCCGGTTCGACCAACCCGGGTTCGACCAACCCGGGTTCGACCAACCCGGGTTCGACCAACCCGGGTTCGACCAACCCGGGTTCGACCAACCCCGGTTCGACCAACCCCGGTTCGACCAACCCCGGTTCGACCAACCCCGGTTCGACCAACCCCGGTTCCACCAACCCCGGTTCGACCAACCCCGGTTCGACCAACCCCGGTTCCACCAACCCCGGTTCGACCAACCCCGGTTCCACCAACCCCGGTTCCACCAACCCCGGTTCCACCAACCCCGGTTCGACCAACCCCGGTTCCACGAACCCCGGCTCGTCCAACCCGGGCTCGACGCCGCAGTCCAGCGTCGCGTTCACGGTCGGTCAGCCGACCGTCAACGGTGCCGGTTCGGGCCAGATGGTGAACCAGGGTTCGTCGGTCACGTTCAAGGTTCCGGTCACCAACACCGGTGAGCTGCCGCTGACGGGCCTCTCGGGCACGACCTCCGACGGCGCCCGGATGGTGGCACCGGCCGGTGCGGTCCGGCCCGGACAGACCGTGTACCTGACCTACACCACGTCCTCCCAGACGGGCCTGCACACGGTGGGCTTCAACATCGTCGGGTCGAACGCCAACGGTCAGCAGATGGCCAAGACGTGCGGCGCGTCGTACACGGGCGTGGCCCCCACCGCGGGCCAGGTCGTGGCCGGCAACGGGGTCACGGTGAACAACCAGCCGGTCAACTCGGGGGTTCGGTACACGTTCGGCTCCACGGCTCCGGCGAAGGTGGGCTTCCAGGTCACCAACACCGGTGACGCGCCGATCCGGACCCTGAGCGCGACCTCGCCGAACGGTCCTGTCAGCTGCGCGAAGAGCGCGCTCCAGCCCGGTGAGTCCACGACCTGCTCGGTGAGCATCTCTCCGCAATCGGGCCTCAACCAGGTGAAGGTCAGCTTCTCCGGTGTTGACGCCAACGGCCACACGACGACCAGCGCGAAGTCGTTGGACTACACCCTCTGCACGTGCGGTGACGTCCCTTCGACGCCGGTCGGCTGAGGCCCCGGGAAAGGGTGAATTGACATGAATCCCTGGATGAGGCGGTCCCTCGAGGCCGGCTTGTTCGTGGGCGGATTCCTTGCTGTCGGCGTGGGCGTCGCTCACGCCGACAGCGGGGGACCATCGCCAACGGACCCCACGTCCGGCCTCCTCCAACCCGTCACCCAGCTGTTGGGCAGCCGCTCGACCGGATCGAGCCTGTCCGACACCGTGAACGGCATCGCGAGCGGGCTGACCGGCCGTCAGACGACGTCGAACGACGTACCGACCATTCCGGCCGTTCCGACCGGGACCTCGGTGTCCACGACGGAGTCAACGCCGTCAACGCCATCGACTCCGTCAGCGCCGTCAGCGCCGTCAGCGCCGTCAGCGCCGACCACGACCGCGGCACTCGCCCATGTCGAGGGGGTGAACCCCGGTCGGTCCGACGCGGCGTCGTCGACCTCGTCGTCAAGCGCGACGCACAACGCGAGCTGTGCGTGTGCGATCACGACCGCGACGCCGACCGTCAACCAGACGGCGGCGGGTGCGCCGGGCTCGGCCTCGGCCGCTGCCGGGCAACCGGCGGACCTGGCCATCCCGGTCTACAACAGCTCGGTTGGCACCGTCAGCCAGCTCACCGCCTCGACGCCGCAGGGTCCCCTGACCTGCGGTGTCACGGTGGTGGCTGCGGGCGGCTCGACGTCCTGCGGCGGGGCCTACACCCCGAGTGCGGGTAGCCAGACGGTGCCCGTCGTCGTGTCCGGCACGACTGCGGCCGGGACCGTGCGGACGAGCGGAACGGCGTACCTCACCGGTACGACGCCCGTCGCCGCCGGAGGTCCCGACCCGGGCACGCCCGACTCCGGCAAGGACAGCTCCTGCGCCTGTGACCTGACGACCGGTACCCCCGCCTTCGACGGAGTTCCGGCTGGTTCCAGCAAGGGTGCGCAGGTGCCGGCAGGCCAGGCGGGAACGTTGTCCGTCCCTGTCTCCAACACCGGTTCCCAGCAGGTCTCGGGCTTGACCGCCCAGACCAGCCAGGGGTCGTTGACCTGCGCCGACACGACGCTGGCCCCCGGCGGGTCGACGACCTGCTCCGGCCCGGCCACCCCGTCCGCAGGCGACGAGGTCGTCCCGATCACTGTGTCGGGCACGACGCCGGACGGGCCGCGGTCCATCACGGGCTACGGCTACCTGCACGGCACCTCCGGATCCACCACGCCCGGTGGCTCCAACCCGGGTGGTTCGAACCCGGGCTCGACTCCGGGTGGTTCGAACCCGGGCTCGACTCCGGGTGGTTCGAACCCGGGCTCGACTCCGGGTGGTTCGAACCCGGGCTCCACGCCAGGTGGTTCTAACCCCGGTGGGTCGACTCCGACGGGCTCGATCACCGTCAACGGTGCGACCTACCCGGTCAGCAACGGGTCGGTCACCGTCGGTGGCATGTCGTACCCGGTGAACCCGGATGGCACGGTGTCGATCGGTGGCGTGAGCTACCCGGTCACGGCGAACGCGCCCGGTTCGACCACGCCGGGCGGGTCCAACCCGGGCTCGACTCCGGGTGGTTCGAACCCGGGCTCCACGCCAGGTGGTTCTAACCCCGGTGGGTCGACTCCGACGGGCTCGATCACCGTCAACGG